>JAWXAS010000051.1:0-13302 GCA_034439635.1 Bacteroidota bacterium
TAAACTAAACTGTAGTGCCGCGCCCGCGATTGCAACGTAAAGCCTTGCGAAGTGCTTTGCGTAATGTTTGCGGAGCGAGGAGGCTCCGCTTTTTCAGCGGAGACCCCGGAGACCGACAAACATAGCACAGCACAAACAAGCTTGAAGTGAAAAGCGCGAAAAGGCGCCCAAATTAAAGAAAAATACTTTTTGAGGTTCGACTAAATATTGTTTTGCGCTTTTAGAGTAATTGGATTAGTGGGTTGGTAATCGAATGCGGGGTAATACTTCCCACTTAAATTTAAATCACCTGTATAGCATTCTATTTCTCCTCCGGTATTGCCAACTACAAATGGACTATTAGTATTTGGCCTTAAAATATTTCGTGTAGCACTATTACCAAGCCAAAAATTCCTGAATTTCCCAAACTTAATATACAAACCGGCGAAACAGGTGTTGTTTTGAGAAAGTGCGAAAGATGCAGCGCCAATAACTCTTCTATTAAAATTAAATAAGGCGGAACCAGAAGATCCACCTTCGGTTATGCCATCATGCCACGTAACGTTATATCTTGTACCAATAGGAAAGATGGGATTAACGCCACCAAGTGGTGCACTGCTAATTTTTTAATATCACCTGCGGCATGATGGATGTCAAAAAAGGCCCCAGAGAAAGAAGTAAAAGGAAGTGCAGTCCATCCTGAGTAAAATGGTTTAAAATGTGGCGGGATTGGCTCGTTAATTCTGAGTATTGCTATATCATTTATAAAACTTTCGTCAATAAGGGTTGCACCTATTAATGAATAACGAGTCACTTTGTTTGCTAGAGGATAATTTGGTGTTGTGGCGCACCCGGGATTAGAATAGTTAAAATGAAATCTAATACTGTCTAAATTGACAAGAGGACTTTGCGCGGAACTTCCTTGTCGAATGCAATGTCTTGCAGTAATAATAATATTTTATTGTTGGTTATCATCATTATTTGAAAAGAGCTGTCTTAATAGAGTGCAGGTACAAGTCCCACTTCCTGGGCCAACAATGCCCATCATAATAACCGAACGTGCATTATTGGTGTAAACATCCACTGGGACCGGATTATTATATGCAGGATCACAATAAATATTGTTATTACAAGGCAATGCATTCTGGCTTATTTTCAAATTCGAAATCAGTAAGAAAAGTATGAAAAAGAGAAGTTTCATTTTTTTTAGTAATTTTTTGTTTCGAAACTAAGATTATAATTACTAGGGAACTTAGGAACGATAACAAAATTATGAGAGCCGATTAATTTTGCGCATGTACCTTTAGTACACGAATAAATCGAGTATTTTACACTCATTTTTTGATTATCAATAACAACATTTTTGATATATGTTACGTTACACCCGCCTCTTTGCATATATTTTCCCAATAACACATGTTTTGAAAAATCAATGTTTATCATTGAATTAGTGTCGCAATTATATGTTTTTAGCAATTTAATTAAATTTGCGGTATCTCTAATGTGGTATTCTTCTCCCTTAGTGCCACCATTGAAACAATAAGAATTGTTATATAAAGAAACAATGTCGCCTTGAATCTCAGATTGCTTGCAATCCCTACATTTTTTGCATCCTGTAAGACAAATTACTAAAACGATGTATTTTAAAAGTTTTACTAGCATTTATTTTAACAGTGTTTTTAGTTCGAAATTTTCTTTTTTTAGCAATTCTATTTCCTTTTTCATTTCAAACAGGTACAAATAAACGTCCTCAATTTTTTCCATTTGTTTACTTTGCATTTCCGCTAAATTTAATCCGCAATCATCACTTGATAGTTCCTTTGCCGACGGAATGCCTGGCAAATGCTTGTTTAATTTCGCAAATTTTTCAACCCTTTCTAAGGGTGCTAATTTGTATTTTCCGAAAATACATAATCTGGCCAAGTGCCCGCTAGTGTAACTAAAACCTCTCTTGCCCCAACTTTTCCATTAACTGTTAACATGTAAAGAGTAGTTGTTGCCAATTCGCCTCCGATGCGTGTTCTTCCATCGGCATATACAGTAAACATGGATTGATTTTGCGCATTATTTTTATAAATAAGTTTATTAGTGGTATTGGTATTTGTAGTGAACTTCAATCCATTATTACTGCTTGCAGTGAATATGTTTAGTTGAGTTGAAAGATCAACAATCGTTGAAAGAGGGAGGCCAAGTTGGCCGGTAGTTGCATGAAATCTTCCATCACCCCATATCACAAAATTCTCTGAATGTGTAGACGAATTTGCATGACTAAATGCTTTTTTTGAAGCGCTTATCGTCTCCACGTGAATCCCATCCCCACTCCAAGCATCAACATTAAATCTAGATGGAAAATCATTTGTTCCAACACCAATATGTCCATTATCTGCAATAGAAAACAAATTATTTGTAGAATTTGGACTTAAAAACGGTTTCCAAAAATTCAAACTCCCTATGGTTGTTGTAGTGGTTGTATACTCCAACCCCCAATCTCCTAAAGGATAGAGGCCGTTATCAAAAATAATTTGTGGCCCACCAAAATTACTGGTTCCCTGCAAACGCAACGGCCCATTTTTAAATTTATACTCAGGGCTTCCTGAATTGCTAGGGAGGCTAGTGCCAAAAGTTACTGAACCATCTGGTTTAATGTATTGCGTTAGTACGTTATTTGATTTCAAAACAAAATCAGTAGCATCACATGTTCCTATATTAAATTGAAGAACGTTTGGAATTATTTGATTCAAAAGATTATTACCTCCAAGCGTCCAGGGCGGTGCGTTTGGATAACAGAAGTAGTTGGCCGGTTGCGGAGGAGCTTTAAATAAATTACCTTGTGAATCCGCAAAAATTTGTGAATTGCCTGTACTCGAAAATCCTGAAACATTAATTGGACCATTAAAAATGGACGAGCTATTTGTGATCAATGCACCTAAAGTAGCCGTTGAAGTTATTTGCGCGTTTATATTACCACTCAAATTTAAATTTCCCTGAATATCTACATCCTGACTGGAGACAATTCCACCATTGGCGTGAATAGTATCTTGAACATGCATCCAGTTCGCGTCTAGCCTTGTGCCGGAGTTTAATGTTCCGGAAATCTGTGCATTTGTTGCCGTAAATGTTGTTGATTGGGCATTTATTCGGTTAGCAATATTGAATGTAAAAAACATTGCTAAAACCAATTTAAATAAGGTAAGCGAGCTTAAAGTTGCATAGGGTGGGGGTGAAACGTGTTTTCATAGATGGACTTATGTTATTCAAATATATTAAAAAAATGGGTTATTCAAAATAAATCAGGTGTTTTTAAGTTATATGTTAAATGAATTCAGAATTCCTTAATTTAGCCACAAAGCTTAAAATTGGATCGTAAAGCCCTTCATACCTTCTTCCAGCTCACTATAAAAAGTGATGCGCCCGAGTTTCTAATTTATTCATCTAAGCTTAACGGGCGTTTAAATTATTCATGCAAATTTATTTTTGAAAACGTACTGAATTGCAAATATTCTATTACTGATAATAAACAAGCGTTTAAAAATTCAACGGCAGTTAGGATCAGTTATTCTACTCACTCCGAAAAAGAGATCATTAATATTTCTCCATACGATCTTATATTTAAAACAGGAGTTGACCAGAGCTACAATCCAACAGGAACGGTAAAGAACGGAACACTTTATTTCCATATGAGCGATAGTTCGTGCGACCTTGGGTATGATATTTTTTCATCCGTATTTTATTTTATATCTCGCTATGAAGAGTGGCAAAATTTTGAAGCCGATACGCATGGACGTTATGAATTACAGCAAAGTACTTTATTTAAGAATCAACAACATTTAAAGCCAGTAGTGAATATTTGGATAGAAGAATTTAAACAGGCACTTCTTAAATTTTATCCTAACATAAAATTCACTCAAAAGAAATTTCAATACATTAGCACCATTGATGTAGATAATTTATACGCTTATAAAAGTAAAGGCACTGCCCGAACGCTTGGAGCTATTGCGAAGGACATCTTTACTTTTAAATTCGCTAATTTAAATCGCCGAATAAAAGTTTTAAATGGAAAATTAAAGGATCCGTTTGATGTATATGATGAATTGAATTTACTTTCTCAAAAAACAAAAACACCTTTATTTTATTTTTTCCTACAGCGTTCGGGTACCGAGTATGATCGAACTATTAATCCTTTACTGCCGGCATTTAAAAATGTTTTCGAAAAGCTAAATAAAAGCGGCGTAGGGTATGGTTTGCACCCTTCATATGAAACTATAAACAATAGTGAATTACTAAACCAAGAGTTTGATCTAATCCGAAAAAATTCCGGTTCTGAAATTCAAATATCTCGTCAGCATTATTTACGTTTTAATATTAAAACCACTCCAAGGCAATTAATTAATAACGGTGTATTTGCCGATTTCTCTATGGGTTTTGCTTCCGGGGCAGGTTATAGAGCAGGAACATTTACACCTTTTTATTATTACGATCTAGAAAACGAAAAAGCAACTGAATTGCTAATGGTTCCTTTTGCGGTAATGGATGGGGTTTATTTTATTTATTCGAATTCAGGAGTTGTTGAAGCAGAAAAACAAATTGTTGAATTAGCTGATGATGCTAAACGTTTAAATGGAATTTTTGTTACAGTTTTTCATGAAAGGACGTTTGATGAGGTGCTTTATCCGGGGTTTAGCGATTTGTATAAACGCTTTCAATCAAAACTTTCTTAAGAGGCAGAAACCAGAGGCCGCGCAAGAGCGCTACACAGATATTTACAGAGAGGTCACAAAGCTCTGTGTCCTCTGTGTAAATCTCTGTGAGACCTCTGGTTTCTGTGGTTTCTTCCTCTAAATATACCACCTGCAAACCATTTCCCGCCATTTATAACTTTTACCTAATAAATCACCCAAAAAACTCCAATATTTTGCTACTTTTGAAACATGCTTAAGGCTTTTAAAATAGCAAGTATTTCTATCCTAGGAATTTTATTATTTAACTCGTGTAAAAACGACTTAAAAATAATTGCACCATATAAAGAAATTCCTCAGGTTCATGCTATTCTTACGCCGCAAAACCCTATGCAAATGATCCGCATCAACAAAATATTTTTAGGAGAGGGAAATGCAAATGATATGGCACTGGTGCCAGATTCTATAAATTATAAAGCAGGGGAATTAACCGTGATGTTAGAGCGTTTTGTGAACGGATCAAAAGTAGCCGCCGAATTAAGTACCGGTAAAACTGAATTGTATTTTCGCGATTCTTTAATTCAAACAGAGCCTGGCGCTTTTTCAACTACGCAGCGTGTTTACCTTTGCAATGATAGATTATTTAGTGATGGAATTTACAAACTCACTATAAAAAACAATCACACCAATAATGTTTTTACAGCAACTACAACGGCTATTGATAGTGTTCGTGTAACAGGATTACCTCCATTGGCTGCTCCTTATTATACGTTTACACCAGACCCTACGGATAATCAACCTTACTATTATATTGATTACCGCAATCAAACAGGTTCCAATTATATTGTAAGAACAAAAGCGGCGAATGGAGGTTTTCTTCATGATCTTACTATACGCATTCATTATTATGACAGCGTTCCGGTATCTATGGCAACTGATGGAAAAATATACCAATCACTAGATTTTATTTTCCGTCCTCAACAATTGTACGAGCAAATAAATTTTAATACTTCCAAGTATTTTAATTTTTCATTCAAAGGATCGTCCTTATTTGCCGAGTGTGGTAATTTACTTTCAAAGCGAAAATATCCTTCGGGATTTATTGGACGAAGAGTGTATCGTGTTGATTTTGTAACCTACGCTGCCACGCAAGATTATTACGATTATCTTCAATTCTCAGCGCCATCATTAAGCTTTGCTCAAGAAAAAATACTCTATTCGAACTTCGATCAGAGAGCCGCCATAGGCATCTTTACTTTTAGAACACGTTGCGCCGTAAAAAAAGTACCGGCCAATGTATTTGTTGATGAGTTTAGCTATAATAAATTCACCTGCCAATACAGTTTCTTCACCAACAGCTTTTCTTCAATAGGCTGTCCTTAAACTGCCATTTTTAGGTCCAAAAACAAGGTTTTATTGACAATTTTCATACTCTTTTCGATGGTAAACTGCCATGCTGTCACATTCCGTATAACATAAGCCCAATGGCATATTTATTGAAGTCTGTAGGGAAATTAATACAAAATATATGGGAAAGATCATAGGAATAGACCTTGGAACCACAAACAGCTGTGTAGCAGTTATGGAAGGAAGCGAAGCTGTAGTTATTGCAAATAACGAAGGAAAACGTACAACACCATCGGTGGTTGCATTTGTTGAGGGCGGCGAGCGTAAAGTAGGAGATCCTGCAAAACGACAAGCCATTACAAATCCTAGAAAAACAGTTTATTCAATTAAGCGTTTTATGGGGCATTTGTTCAACGAAGTTTCTACAGAGGTAACACGAGTGCCTTATTCAGTTGTGCAAGGCGAGAACAATACGCCACGTGTGCAAATTGACGACAGAAAATATACACCACAAGAAATATCAGCTATCATTTTGCAAAAGATGAAAAAAACTGCTGAAGACTATTTGGGTACCGAAGTTACCGAAGCAGTTATTACTGTGCCGGCATACTTTAACGACTCTCAACGCCAAGCTACAAAAGAAGCAGGCGAGATAGCAGGATTAAAAGTAATGCGCATCATTAACGAGCCTACCGCTGCTGCTTTAGCTTATGGTATGGATAAAAAAGGAAAGGACATGAAAATAATTGTGTTCGACTGCGGTGGTGGTACACACGACGTTTCGGTTCTTGAATTAGGTGATGGAGTTTTTGAAGTAAAATCAACCGATGGTGATACACACTTAGGTGGTGATGATTTTGATCAAGTAATTATTGATTGGTTATCAAGCGAATTTAAATCAGATGAAGGTGTTGATCTTACAAAAGATCCAATTGCTTTACAACGTTTAAAAGATGCTGCTGAAAAAGCAAAGATAGAATTATCGAGTAGTAATTCAACAGAAATCAACTTGCCTTACATTACCATGGTTGATAATGTTCCAAAATTTATTGCAAAGCAATTAACACGCGCAAAGTTCGAGCAACTGGCAGATAGTTTAATTCAACGTACGATCGCCCCTTGCAAATCGGCATTAAAAAATGCAGGTTTATCAACTTCAGATATTGACGAAATAATTTTAGTAGGTGGTTCAACACGTATTCCGGCTGTAGTTGCAGCTGTAGAAAAATTCTTTGGCAAAGCACCAAGCAAAGGTGTTAACCCCGATGAAGTGGTTGCTTTAGGAGCAGCTATCCAAGGTGGTGTATTATCTGGAGATGTAAAAGATGTTTTATTGTTAGATGTTACACCGCTTTCATTAGGAATTGAAACGATGGGTGGTGTGTTCACGAAATTAATTGAGTCGAACACTACTATTCCAACAAAAAAATCAGAAACATTTTCAACTGCTGCCGATAACCAACCATCTGTACAGATCGTTGTTTACCAAGGTGAGCGCCCAATGGCAAAAGATAACCGTAAGCTAGGTGAATTTAACTTAGATGGTTTACCTCCTGCACAACGTGGTGCTCCGCAAATTGAAGTAACCTTTGATATTGATGCGAACGGAATTTTAAATGTAAGCGCTAAAGATAAAACTACAGGCAAATCGCATAATATTCGTATCGAAGCAAAATCTGGTTTGAGCAAGGAAGAAATCGATAAAATGAAACGTGAAGCGGAAGTAAATGCGGATGCAGATAATAAAGCACGCGAAGAAATAACAAAATTAAACGAAGCTGATTCAATGATCTTTCAAACAGAAAAACAATTGAAAGAATACGGCGATAAGATCTCTGCAGATAAAAAAGGAGCTATTGAAAGTGCATTGGTTGAATTAAAAGCGGCGCATGCGGAAAAAGATATGGCTAAGCTTGAAGTAAGTTTAAAAGCTATTAACGATGCGTGGGCTGCTGCTAGTCAGGATATGCAAAACGCAATGAATAACCAGCAACAAAGCAATACTGCGGAAAACAAAGATCAAAACCAAAATACTGGCGGTGCTGGTCAAGGTAAAGATGAAAATGTAACCGACGTTGATTTTGAAGAAGTGAAGTAATTAATTTTAAAAATTAAAAAGCCTTGTAAGAAACCTGCCTACCGGCAGGCAGGTTACAGGGCTTTTTTGTTGATCATTTCTCGATTCAATCTTGCTAACATAAAGAATCAATAGGTTAGCAAGATTACTCGAAATGACACGGATTGGCTACGCTCCAGTTGCGAATTAAAGCGATGTCAGTTCGAGTAGCCGAGGAACGAAGGCGTATCGAGAACTATCCACCCGCCTTTTTAACCTTATATCTTAACTCCCCAAGGATCTTCACTAATTTTTCGCGATGATCGCCTTGGATCAAAATGTTTCTATCTTTTACCGTACCACCGCCACCGCATTTTTGTTTTAGTAATTTACCCAAGGCTTCTATATCACCTGTTTTTCCAACAAAGCCACTTATCCTGGTAACTACTTTGCCACCGCCAAGTCTATCCAAAAAAATTCGTAGGTCTTGTTTAAGCGGTTCCAAGGTTTCATCTTCACCGTTGTTTTCGGTTTCAAACTTAAAGTTTGGGTTGGTGCTGTAAACAACATTTACTATTTTATTCTTCTTGCTCATCGTTTATTTTTATAAATAATAAAGATCACTGCAAAACATAATACAAGTATAGAAAGCAACATGAAGTACGGAAAACTAAAAGGGTGTGGATTGTTAGGCACTTCAACTTTCTCTTCATTAAAGTCGTTACTCATCACAATCTGTCTATTCTCTTTTTCAATGCTATCTTTTAAACTCAAATAAGCTTTAAAACAGTATAATGCCAAAACAGCATCTTTTCCTTCGGCTATGCCCGATTTTAATAAAAGTAATTTGCATTTCGCATCGATGTAATCAAACGCTCTACATAAACTATCGGCTTTATTTACGTAAAACTCCCAATTCTTTTCATCGTTTAATCGGTAATATGCCCTTGCAAGATTGATATAACTATCTGTCTTGTCCATTTCATTTCCCATGATCTCGTTAGCTTTAATTGCATCCAAACAATTTCCAATGGCGGATTCGTAATTCTTATTCGCAATATTAATTACAGCAAGATTATTAAGACACATGGCTTCCAATTCGTAATCCATTGTAGCCTTCGCAATTTTATAAGCATTTAAAAAATAATTTTGGGACTCTTCAAGTTTTTTGTCATCCATTTTTAAAACGCCAATGTTGATATAGCAATTACCCTTCTGTTTTTCATTACCTAACTCATGATTGATCTTCAAAGCATGCAAATAGCAGCGCTCGGCCATTTCATTTTTATGAAGATCGGTATAAACGTTCCCTAAATTTGTTTCACTAAAAGCAATTCCAATAATATCGTTTATGCTTTCTCTTATACTTAAGGCTTTTTTATGAAAATTCAGCGCTTTTTTAAGATCACCTTTTCGATAATACAAAACGCCCAATAAATTATAGGCTTTGGCCAAATGTTTTTGCGAGCCCGACTGTTGCCCAAAAAACTCGGCCTGTTTAGCACAATTGTAGGCAAATTGCGGCGAAAAAACGCGAGCTTTAAATCCTTCCCTGTAAAACATATTTACTCTTTCGGTGTCGGTGCCCAATTTAATGGAAGTAATTATCAGCGAATCGAAATTTTGAGCACCAAGACAAATACTTAAGATAACAAAAAGTGTAAAGAATTGCTTTCTCATAATGGTTATACCAACTGCAAATATAATTTAGTCAAATATACTTGTTCTTTTTCATCAATTCATCATTAAAAAATTGTTCCTTAACTTGGCTATGCAACAACTTTTTATACAAGCCTTGATAAAAAATCCACTCGTATCTTTAGACTAAATTATATTTACATTTGGCATTAAATATATAAATTTAAATCCTTAATAGTTACAAATTCTTATGATAAAATATACCTTCTTTCAAAAAAATCCGGCTTCGCATTATGTATATATTGATATGCAAATTGATAAGGTAAATTCTGATACCATTCAATTGCAATTGCCATCGTGGCGCCCTGGTCGCTATGAGCTTGGAAATTTTGCAAAGAATGTAAAGAAGATGGATGTGGTCGATGAAAATGGAAATTCATTAGTTTATACTAAGAAAACCAAAGACCTGTGGGAGGTAAATTGCAAAGGTGCAAAAGCCTTAAAGGTAACTTACAGTTATTATTCGGCCGAGTTAAATGCCGGTGCTTGCTATGCCGACGCAAATCAAGTGTATATGAACCCGGCGCATTGTTGTTTTTATGTTGTAGGAAGAGAAAAAGAAGAGCATGTTGTGGAATTGCAAATACCTGAAAATTACAAGATCGCATGCTCTTTAAAGCAAGAGAAAAATATATTAACAGCAGTGGATTTTGATGAACTCACTGAATCGCCTTTTATTGCTTCTAATTGTTTGCAAACTCAAACGTACGAAGTAAACAAAGTAAAATTTTATTTGCATTTTAATGGGGAGTGTAAGCCCGATTGGCAAAAGATAAAATCGGATTTTGAAAAATTTGCGACTTATCAATTTAAATTTTGGGGCGACTTTCCGTTTGACGAGTATCACTTTCTGTTTCAAATAACGCCTTTTAAATTTTACCATGGCGTAGAGCATTTTAAGAACACGGTAATTGCGCTTGGTCCGGGGTACGATCTGCATCAAGATAAAGTGTACATGGATCTTTTAGGTGTTTCTTGCCACGAATTATTTCATGCTTGGAATATAAAAACTATTCGCCCTAAAGAAATGCTGCCGTATGATTATACTAAAGAGAATTACGCTGAAACAGGCTTTGTGTACGAAGGATTTACAACGTATTATGGCGACAAGAATTTATATAGTTCCGAGGTATTTACCTCTGAGCAATATTTTGAAACATTGGAAGAACGTTTGGATAAACACTTTAATAATTTTGGAAGATACAATTTAAGTGTGGCTGCTAGTAGTTGGGATAATTGGTTGGATGGTTACGTTGCCGGTGTGCCATATCGTAAAACAAGCATTTATGATGAAGGAAATTTAATTGCTTTTATGTTAGATGTAATGATCATGGAAGCAACGCAAAATAAAAAGTCGTTACGAGATGTTTGCAGAAAGCTTTACAATGATTTCGGCAAAAAGAACAAGGGCTATTCAAAAGAAAATATCATAGAGTTGTGCGAAGAAGCAGCCAGAAAAGACCTGAAACCATTTTTTGAGAAATTTGTGTTTAGCGCTAACGATTTTGATGAGGGATTGGCGCCATGTTTTAATTATTTGGGTATCGACTTTCAAAAAACGCAAAATCAACTATTGAGCGATAGAGATTTTGGATTTAAAACCATAGAGCAAGGAACGCTCACAAAAGTGAGTTTGGTGGCTCCTTATTCTCCTTCATGGAAAGCGGGGATATTTAACAATGATGATATTATTGCGGTGAACGGAATGGTAGTGAGAAATAATTTGAATCAACTTTTGAATTATTATTCAAATGAAAAGAGCATCAACATTTCTATCATTTCTCAAGAGAAACTAAGCACAATTGCACTGCAAAAGGATGAAAAGGAACGTACTTGGTTCTTTAAAAGTAAGTTAAGTATAATGGCCCAATTAACTGATAAACAAAAGGATAGTTTTAATACATGGAAGACTTTTTGATTTTTAGATAACTTGTTGAAAACTTGAGCTTTAGGAAACAAAATAAATGTTAAAAAATCCTTTCTTTGTATTCATATAAACTATAAAAAAATTAAAAATGGAAGAAAACAACACAACAACAAGTTCAACAAAAGGTAAAGGCCTTGGTACGGCAGGAATGGTAATTGGTATCGTAGCTTTAGTATGGGCTATTATTCCTTTAGTAGGTGCTGCTGCATGGTGGTTGGCTTTAGTAGGGTTAATTTTAAGCATCGTAGCATTTTTTATGGCTAAAGGCGGTGGAAACACTAAGCGTGGCGGAATGTTAGCCGGTATCATTTTAAATGCTGTTGCTATGGCACTTGCTATTTTCTGGATATACAAGATCACTTCAACAGTAATGGGTGCAGCCGGAGATTTGGAAGAAGCTTTCAAAAATATTGATACAGCTGCTATCCGTCAGTCACTTGAAACTGCTATCGAAAGTGCAACAGATTCAACTGCTCACTAATATTTAATATCTATTACATGAAAGGCTGTCAATACTGGCAGCCTTTTTTTATGTTTGTAGAGGAGTTCTGGAAATTGCTTTTTGTCGTTGAGTGTAAATTTTAAAATCCTCATCCCGACGATATCTGTCGGGACTGCGGTTTTGAAATTTCACCCGCCTAAAAAAAAGCTAATTCCTAAAATCCACATAAATAACATTTAAAACAAATAATAACATGGAAAATCAATTCGACAATACATTAGTAAATGAAATAGAAGGCGGGTCAAAACGTCCGCAATTTTTAACTGTGCTATGTGTGATCTCGTTTGTTTGGTGCGGCATTGCATTTTTATTAGGCATATATGGTATTATTGCAAATACTCCCGAAAAAATGCAAGAAAGCATTGAGAATATGCGAAAGTTTAGCCCTTCAGGTGCACAGGAAATGGAAGAGCAAGCGATAGAACAGCAAAGTAGTACCATGGGAAAGATCCAGCCTTACCTTAACATTGCTTTTTTATTGGTTAGTTTTTTAGGTGTATTGCAAATGTTCAATCGTAAACGAATGGGTTTTTATATTTACGCAGCCGCCGAATTAATTCCATATATCTTTATTATTATAGGCGGTAAACAGGCGATGGCAATGATGGGATCGATGGGTGGTGCAACTATTCAAGCGGCAGCTATGGTAATGATGATATTGATGGTTATTTTTGATTTGGCTTTTGTAGTGATGTACGGCGTTAATTTAAAACACATGAATAAATAGTACTTTGGTTTAATTGATCTTTACAAAAAAGGTGCGTTTCTATAATTAGGGCGCCCGGGCACGCTTTACGCTGCAAGCCTGTTCGTCCTTTGCTATGTTTGTCGGGCTCCGGGGTCTCCGCTGAAAAGCGGAGCCTCCTCGCTCCGCAAACATAACGCAAAGTACTTCACTGGGCTTTACGCTTCAATCGTTGGCGCTGCATTCTGGTTGAGTTAGCAGTAAAAATTATCAGTTTTCATTACATCGTTTCGTCAAAGTGTATTAGAAGATTTTTGAAGAAGCGTAAGCGAAAAGGAACGAACAGATTGGCCTAAAATATATTGGCTTTTTATATTTCTGCCACAGATCACACAAATTTCCACAGATTATGAAACGCAGATTTATTTTTAA
>JAWXAS010000052.1:0-16167 GCA_034439635.1 Bacteroidota bacterium
GTTACTAACGTCAAAGATAAGCAATTAATTCGATGTCTGCAAATTTATTTTTGTGGTCGGTCTGATGTCGAATTGTCAGTCTGAGCAATGCCGCATAACTAGTGTATACGCCGACTAAAGGTAAGCAAAGCCAACCAATTTTGGGTGGCTTTGCTTACCTTTGGTAATATTACTAATTTCATAAAATTCCGCCTTTTCTGAATGAACATCTACAATACATCGTAAGTTCAACAACATGTTAACAGCACCAACCTATTCAAAATATGTATTACAAGGCCTCATTTATTTACTTTAATATAAATCTAATATCGTTAATTTTATTCGTTTTTACAAGCGCATCCACGGCAATTCCTTACAAATAGTCAAACGGAGAAACTATTTTTTGTAAACTTTTAGTACTTACATGGGTGTATATTTCGGTTGTTTTACTACTTCTATGCCCTAAAATTTCTTGTATATACCGCAAATCGGTGCCGTTTTCAAGTAAGTGAGTAGCATAACTATGCCTCAACCAATGCAAAGTAACTGGCTTTTGAATATTCACTTTTTGTAACGACTGTTTTAGCACTTTTTGCAAACTACTTATATCATATGGCTCCCCTTCTTTTTGTCCTTCAAATAAATAAACCTTAGGCTTACAAGTTAAAAAATATTGCCTCAACATTTCAATGATCTTTGTGCTTAAAGGTGCAATTCTGTCTTTCCGGCCTTTGGCTTGTTTTATAACCAACACGCTTCGCTTACTATCCACATGCTCTGGCTTTAAACTTATCAATTCGCCACACCTTAAACCACAACTGTATATTAAACTTAACATAGCCTTATGCTTTAGGTTATTATGAGCGCTCAAAATGGCCTTCACTTCCTCTTTACTTAAAACATTTGGCAATACCTTCGAACGTTTTGGCCTATGGATCAATTCTATATCTATATTTTTATTCTCAACTATTTTAAAAAATAATTTTATTGCATTTACTACCTGGTTTTGATACGATGCCGATAGCTTATTGGCTAATATATAGTGGTTGTTAAACAAAATAAGATCCTGATTCCCAATTTCCGAAATGGATTTATCTCCTGTATATCTCAAAAATGTTCTCAAAGCATCGGTATAGGTGCCAATTGTGCTCTCGCTATAACGCCTCGAACGCATCCATTGCTTTAACTCTTCAATTTTTTTAAGCGTTTCGGCTTTAGGCTCGTTGAATTTAGTAAGGCCTGAAGTCTCATTCTTTTCAATAGCCTCATTCACGCTAAGCTCTGAGTAATCTAAATAGGCTTTGTTTTTTAGCAATTGAAACAATTCATTAGTTATGGTTTTTGAAAAAGGCACATACCAACAATTCATTGTTTTGCTCCAGCGAATGGATAGTTTTGACCTTATCAGCTGAGTTATCTCATCACTCCTCTCAAAAATAACTTGAATCACTTCTTTTTCATTGTGAAAAGAAGCCTTGAGCTTAACCATTGGTGATGTATTCATACTACAAAACTATATCACAAAATTGAAATTGATAGCTACAATTTGTAGCAATTGGATAATTTTTTTAGTTTAAAGGAGTGGAGAGCCTCATAACCCTCACTAAAATCTGTTATAATTTACATGTGTATTATCTCTACAGAATTATAGCTCTTCTCAAGCTTCATTAGCATAATTCCATCAATTTTCTCGCAAATTATTTTAATTTTTCATCAAAATTTATATATTTGAGGTAAACAACCTATTATTAACCTATAAAACAAATTATTATGGCAATCAGAGGAAAAGTAAAAAACATCAGAGACATGGGAAGCGGCTACACGGGAACCGTAACTGACACCGCTGCAAAAGTAGATTATAATTTTTCATCACCTTGCGGCAAGGAGTTAGGGCTAAAAGATAACATGATCGTTAGGATGGAAATCATAACTTTAAATGATGGAACTGGCGCTAAGTTAGCAGTGTCTTTAGACCCTGTTGAAAAGGGAACAATTGTAACAACCAATGCGGCAAATAATTCAGGCACACTTACCGATAATACTGGCAATACAGTGGGTTTTGTACAAGATTACATTACGGAATTAGGATTGGCAGCTGGAGATCGAGTATCTTATGCAATGGTTAATTATAATGGAGCTATGGTGGCAACAGCCATTCAAAAATAAATCACTATAAAAGAATGTGGTCGACATGTGTCGGCCACTTTTTATGAAAAAAACTACAGTTTTTATAACAGCACTTGTTTTTAGTATCTTCTTTGGCTTTTCGCAACAGCCGGTTGATAGTCTTTATTCAAAGCTCAGTAAATGCACTTCAGATTCTTGTAAGGCTAGATTAAATAATCTCTTAATTAATGAGTTGTTCTATATAGATGTAGATAAAGCAGATGCTTTAGCGGAAAAACTAAATAAAAATGTCAAAGAATCGGATGATTTAAATTATTCTGAAGCTCAGTTGAATTACGGTTCGATGTTTTTAAGAAAGGAAAAGTTCAATAAGGCATTTGAAATTTTTAATAAATTACAAGCAAATTCTTTAAGTAGAAATGACAAATTAGGAGTAGCCAAAGCTAAATATGGCTTAATGAGATACTATATTGAAAAAAATGAACTAACAACAGCTATTGAAATTGGATTTGAGGCTTTAAGAGAATTTGAAAAACTACAAGATTACTATTATACAGCAGCAACGTATGGTAAAATCGGTGCAATAAACTATAAACTAAAAAACAGTGAGAAAGCCGCAGATTATTTTAAAAAATCACTAGAGGTGTCTATTAAGCACGGGTCAAAAAATAACATTGCCTATGCTTATAATAATCTTGGGAACATCTATTCCTCAAGCACAAAAATGTATGATATTGCTTTAGAATATTATAGAAGGGCATTAAACATTAGGAAAGAATTAAATCACGTTCGTGAAATAGCACCAATCTTGTCTAATATGGGTATTATTTATTCTGATAAAAAGGAGTATAATAAGGCCGAGCAATACTACAAAGAATCTTTAGAGTTGAATTTAAAATATGGTAAAAAACGAAGTATTTGCATTTGCTATACTAATATTGGAAATGTATATTTTGAGCAAAATGATTCGAAAAAAGCTGACTTCTATTATAGAGAAGCTCTAAAATACCTAGACGATGATTTCCAAATCAAAGAATTACTTTACTACAACCTAGGCGAAGTAAACTTAAAACTCGGCAACCTAGAAGACGCCTTAAAATATAACGACACCTGCATGACCATTAAAGATAGTCTTTACAGCCGTGAGGCTATAAAATCGCTTAATGAAATGCAAGTAAAGTACGAAACCGAAAAAACGCAATTAGAATTAGAGAAAAAAGACTTAGAAAGTAAAAATAAACAGGTAATGATCTATGCGGCGCTTGGCGGATGCATACTATTACTTGGCTTAGCATTTTTTATTTTTAGAGGCTTGCGCCAAAAACAAAAAGATAATACTGCATTAGAACAAATGAACAGTATTATTATCGAGAAAAGTAAAATTGTTGAAGAGCAGCACAAAGATATTACCGATAGTATTAAATATGCCGAACGTATTCAAACCGCCATTTTGCCTCCAGATAAATTATGGAAGGAAATTTTGCCTCAAAGTTTTGTATACTATCGACCTAAAGATATTTTAAGCGGAGATTTTTATTGGATAGAAGAAACTGCAACCCACTTATACATAGCGGCTGCCGATTGCACAGGCCACGGTGTACCTGGCGCTTTGGTATCGATAGTTAATTATAATTTACTGAATAAGGCAGTTCTTGAAAAAGGACTTACCGATCCTGCGCAAATATTAGACCAGGTGAACGAATGGTTAACCCAAGCGCTTCATCAATCTTATAACGAAGCTAGTGTGCGTGATGGTATGGACGTTTCGTTGTGCGCCATTCATAAAAAAACAAAAGTGATGCAATTTGCCGGTGCATTTAATTCGGGCTATATGGTAAAAGAAGGACTTATTATAGAAATGCCGGCCGATAAAAAACCGGTGGGCGCTTTTATAGAAGACAATATTACATCCTTCACTTCTAAAGAGTATCAGCTTAATGGCAACGAAACTATTTATTTGTTTAGCGATGGTTATGCTGATCAGTTTGGTGGACCAAAAGGAAAAAAATTCAAGTATAAGAACCTTCAGAAATTAATTTTAGAGTCACAGCCCCTTGAATTCGAGGCTCAAAAAGAAAAAGCAAAACAAACTTTTTTGGATTGGAAAGGTGGCTACGAACAAACCGATGATGTATTGTTGATTGGGTTTAAGTTCGCTTAACGCAACTCCGCTGCTTTTTTAGTAAGCCACGAATTACACTAATTTTCACTAATCTGTGCTTAAGTATAAGTCTAGATGCGCTTAGATTTGTGTTAAATCGTGAAATTAGTGGCTAAAAGGGATTAATTTAGTTGTGGCTAAAGAAAACTCTGCACAGCCAACTCATAGCTTTTTAAACCAAAGCCACTAATGCTTCCTTTGCATTTAGATGCTATAAGAGATATTTTACGGTAATCTTCTCGCGCAAAGATGTTACTGATATGAACTTCAATTACGGGTGTTTTAATGGCTGCAACAGCATCTGAAATAGCAACGGAGGTGTGCGTATAACCACCGGCATTTAAAATAATGCCATCGTAACTAAAACCGAGTTCTTGAATTTTATTGATGAGCTCGCCCTCTACATTACTTTGGTAATACTCAAAAGCCACGTGCTTAAACTTTTGCTTTAAGTCGAGCAAAAAGCTATCAAAACTCTCGTGTCCATAAATACCCGGCTCCCTTTGGCCCAAAAGGTTTAAATTTGGTCCGTTGATAATTGCAATCTTCATAACTTATGGCAAAGATAGCGTTATATTAAATATTTATGAAACGGTATTTTGGATACCGCAAAATCCAAAAGCCGCGCAAGGGATTGCAGTGGAAATCCTTTTTTGACTTTTTCAGTCAAAAAAGATTGGAATGGAAAGCCCGGTGACCCGAGCTCCTTAATTCCAGAGGCGAGGGGCAGGCGCCCAGCTCTCGATACGATTTTTGCGAAGTGGAGGCAAAAATCACTCGAACTGAGAAGGAATTATGAACAGGTTCTTGATATGAGGTTAATTGAATTAACGTTGCGGCTAAGAGATCCTTGTGAGTATGTTGAAAAAGTAAAATGTCAAATTGGAACACATATTTAATCCGTTTTAAACAGTATTTGCAATTAGAGCGATCGTTATCAAAAAACTCTATTGATGCGTATACCGATGATCTTAGTAAACTAAAGCAATACGCTGAGTTGTTTTTAAAAGGCAAAAGCCCTGATACATATACCTATAAGCAGTTATTAAAGTTCATTGAGTGGCTCTCGGAGTTAGGAATTTCGGGGTCTTCGCAAGCGCGCGTAATTTCGGGCATAAAAGCATTTTATAAATTTTTGGTTTTGGAAAATGATATTCCCTCGAGTCCTGCCGATTTAATTGAAGGACCAAAACTTGCGCGTAAACTTCCTATTTACTTAAATGTTGAGGAAATTGATAAAATGATGAGTTTGATAGATAGAAGTAAACCCGATGGTGAGAGAAATGTAAGCATACTCGAAACCCTTTACAGTTGTGGCTTGCGCGTAAGTGAGCTGGTTAATTTACAAATTAGCGATCTGCATTTAAACGAAGATTACATTAAAGTTACAGGTAAAGGCGATAAAGAACGTTTGGTGCCTATTGGGCGTTCAGGAAAAAAAATGATTGAGAATTACATGAAGAATATCCGTAATCATATAACCATTAAAAAAGGAAATGAAGATGTTGTGTATTTGAACAGAAGAGGCGTAAAGCTGTCGCGCGTGATGGTATTTTATATCATTAAAGACCTTGCCCAAAAAGCCGGCATCAAAAAGAAATTGAGCCCACACACCTTTAGACATTCGTTTGCCACACACTTAGTAGAAGGCGGTGCCGACCTAAGAGCCGTGCAGGAAATGCTTGGCCACGAAAGCATTACTACCACCGAGATCTATACCCACCTTGATAAACAATACCTTAGAGAGAATATTTTGAGTTATCACCCTAGGAATAAAAACAAAAATTAAGTGTTAACTTTACACAGATGTTTTGTTCTTGCGTGAGGGATTGCAGTGGAAATCCTTTTTGCCTTTTTCAGGTAAAAAGATTGTTCGCTGCGGCGAACGAAAAGCCCGACGGCGAGTTACGAGCAGTTAATTTTTAAGATAAGCCCTCGCCGGCACGCCCAAATAATAAATGAAAACCTTTAACGTACCAGAATTTTATAGAAGTCCTATAATTTCAAAGGTAAAACAATTCAGAAAAATTCAAGATCCTCGTAAAAAGGATAATAGCGCTACTGTATTGGATTTTGGTTCGGTTAAATATTATATAGCGAGGCATTTTGGGTTTTGTTATGGTGTAGAAAACGCTATTGAAATTGCCTTTAAGGCCTTGGAAGAAAATAAAGGCAAGCAAATTTATTTGCTAAGTCAGATGATCCACAACCCTGAAGTAAATAAAGATCTTACAGAAAGAGGTGTGCAGTTTTTGCAAGATACGCATGGCGAACAATTAATTTCGTTTGATGTATTAAAGCAAGATGACGTGGTGATGATCCCTGCTTTTGGTGCACCTTTGAATTTGATAGATATGTTGGAGAAAATTGGAATCAAAACCGAAAAGTACAATACTACTTGTCCGTTTGTAGAACGTGTTTGGAAAAAATCGGAACAAATAGGAGGAACAAAGCATACCATTATTATTCACGGAAAGAACACACATGAAGAAACGCGATCTACTTTTTCGAGAAGCGAAAGGCATTCGGAAGCAGTAATTGTGCTGCGCGACTTGGAAGAAGCGAAGTTATTAGCCGAATTTGTTACAGGCAATAAAACACAGGCAGAATTTGAAAGCACTTTTAAGGATAAATTCTCAAAGGGATTTGATATTAAAAAACATTTTAAAAAAGTAGGGGTCATCAATCAAACAACCATGTTGGCTACCGAAACCGAAGAGATAGCGGAATATTTTAAGCAAGTGATGATCAAAAAATTTGGAGCGGATAATATAAAAGATCATTATGCTGATACGCATGATACGTTATGTTATGCAACCAACGAAAATCAAGATGCCACGTATGGTTTATTAGAAACCGATGCGGACTTGGCGATTGTAGTTGGCGGTTACAATAGTAGCAATACATCGCATTTGGTGGAATTGTGCGAAAAAAAATTTCGAACATATTTTATTTCTTCGGCCAAAGAAATTGAAGGAACAACCATTCATCATTTTGATTACCACAACAAGAAAGAACTTGCAACACATAATTTCCTTCCCGCAAAACGCCCGTTAAACATTGTAATAACCAGCGGAGCCAGTTGTCCCGATTCAATTTTAGACGATGTTATGCATACGATAAATACCTTGGTGGGTGGAACGAAGAACCAAAAGGAAGTTTTGAAGAATTTGAGGTCATATAACAATTAAAAGGAAGCATTGAGTTGTTACAGACAGAAACCACAGAGACCTTTGGCCTCACAGAGTTTTCACACAGAGGACACTGAGTTTAACTAAACGCCTAATTGTTAAACACGGTTTTTCCTCTGTTATCTCTGTGTAAACCTCTGTGAAATGCGAAGCATCTTTGTGGTTTCTGCCTCTAAAAAATCCGTACCTTCCCATAATGAACCTAAACCTAACCAAACCCATTGTATTTTTCGACCTTGAAGCCACCGGCTTAACCATTGGTTTGGACCGCATTGTAGAAATTTGCATGTTAAAAGTGGGTGTAGATAATTCTACCGAAACCAGAACATGGAAAATAAATCCTGAAATGCCAATTCCTGATAAAGTTTCCAAACTCCACGGAATTTATGATAAGGATATTGTTGGATGCCCAACTATGAAGGATATTGGCGCGCAAATAATGCAGTTTATTGGTAACGCCGATTTAGCAGGGTACAACAGCAATAAATTTGATGTGCCCATGTTGGTGGAAGAATTGTTAAGAGTAGAATTGGATTTTGATCTTAAAAACAGAAAGCTGGTAGACGTACAGAATATTTTTCATGTTATGGAACCTCGTAATTTAACGGCGGCTTATAAATTTTACTGCGGAAAACCCTTAGTGAATGCTCACACAGCCGAAGCAGATACAACAGCAACCTACGAAATATTTAAAGCGCAATTAGAGCGTTACGAAAATACAGAGTTGGTAGATGAAAAAGGCAATTCATACAAGCCTGTGGTAAATAATATTGCCAAATTGAGCGAGATAAGCCCCATGAAAAACAAGTTTGCGGATTTAGCAGGGCGTTTAACTTATAACGAAAAGGGGCAAGAGGTTTTTAACTTCGGAAAACATAAAGATAAACCTGTGGTTGAAATTTTTGAAAAAGAACCTAGTTACTATAATTGGATGATGAATGGAGATTTTCCATTGTACACCAAGCGAATTTTAACTCAGATACGTTTGGGGATGTTGAAGAAATAAGATTATAAGTGTCCTTTACTCACGCAGATTTCGTTGATTTTCGCAGATAATGATTCCAGTAGCTTAAAAGATATGCGAGCATCAGTGGCATCTGCTGGAAATTATAAAATCTTCTTAAAAAAATCGAATAAAAGTTTAATTTTACGCTTCAAACGAACAGGAGTATAAAATGTTAATTCAAAAATTTGGCGGAACCAGTGTTGGAAGCGCCCAAAGAATAAAAGATCTTACAAAATTGGTGGTTAATTCTTCACCAAAAATTGTGGTATTAAGTGCCATGAGCGGTACTACAAATTCATTAGTGGAGATAAATAATGCCCTGTACACTAAAAATACCGCACTGGCTAATGAATTAATTTCAAAATTAAAGTCAAAGTACGATAAGGAAATTTCTATACTATATTCAAAGCCTGAATCCATAGCAAAAGCAAAAGATCTAATACATAATCATTTTGAGTACATCAAAAATTTTACGTTAGATATGTTTACGGCTAATGAAGAAAAAGCAATTTTAGCCCAAGGAGAATTGTTAAGTACTGCCATGTTCCATTTTTATTTGGAGGAGATAGGCGTTGCTTCGGTTTTATTACCGGCCTTGAGTTTTATGCGTATCGACGACAATGATGAGCCTGATATGGCTTACGTAGAAACAAATTTAACCGATGAATTAAAAAAATATCCAAGCTCTAATTTATTTATCACTCAAGGGTATATTTGCCGCAATGCTTTTGGCGAAATTGATAACTTAAAACGCGGCGGAAGTGATTATACGGCGTCTATTGTTGGAGCAGCTATTCGTGCTACGGAAGTTCAAATTTGGACAGATATTGACGGGATGCATAATAACGACCCTAGAATAGTGAGCAAAACACATCCAATAAAAGAATTAAGTTTTGACGAAGCTGCGGAGTTAGCGTATTTTGGCGCAAAAATTTTGCACCCAACTTGTATTTTACCTGCTCAAAAAAGAAATATTCCTGTGCGTTTAAAAAACACCATGCAACCCGAAGCTGAAGGAACTTTGATAGCTAATGTTGATTCGGGTGAAGGAATTAAAGCTATTGCTGCCAAAGATGGAATTACCGCTATCAATATTAAAAGTGATCGAATGTTGTTAGCGCACGGTTTTTTGCGAGCGGTATTTGAAATATTTGAACGTTTTAAAACGTCAATTGACATGATCACTACCAGCGAGGTTGCAGTTTCATTAACGATTGATAATGATAAAAATTTAGATGAGATATTAAAAGAACTAAAAGAAATTGCAGTGGTTGAAGTGGAAAAAGATCAAACTATTATTTGTATTGTTGGTCAATTACCAAAGGGAGGAACAGGATATGGGTTTAGAATTTTGGAAGCGTTGAAGGAAATTCCATTACGTATGGTTTCTTACGGTGGAAGCGCTCATAATATTTCTGTATTAGTAAGCGCCGATAAAAAGAAAGAAGCATTAATGGCATTAAATAAAGGAATTTTTAATTATTAATCTGATTGGATATGTTCACAAAACAACGCATTGATCAGTTTAGCAGTAAAGAAACTCCTTTTTACTTTTACGATATTGATCTTCTTAAAAAAACATTGGATGCTGTAAAAAAAGCTGCTCCAAAAGAATACCATATTCATTATGCGTTAAAAGCAAATTCCAATACCAAAATCCTTAAATTAATTAAAGAAGCAGGCTTTGGAGCAGATTGTGTAAGCGGAAATGAAGTAAAGCGCGCCTATGAGTGTGGTTTTACACCAGCCGACATTGTATTTGCAGGAGTAGGCAAGAGCGATGCGGAGATCAACTATGCATTGGATAAAGATATTTTTTGTTTTAATGTAGAAAGCAAAGCAGAACTTAGTGTTATAAACGAATTAGCTACAGCAAAAAATAAAAAAGCCAAAGTTGCCTTGCGTATCAATCCAAATGTGGATGCGCATACGCATAAATATATTACCACGGGTTTAGAAGAAAATAAATTCGGTATCAATCCTTACGAATTTGAGGATGTGTTGGCCTTGATCAAACAGTTACCAAATATTGAATTAATAGGATTGCATTTTCACATTGGATCTCAAATAGGAAGTTTAACGCCGTTTAAAAATTTATGTCAGCGTGTTACTGAAATAAATAAATGGTTCATTGAAAAAGGGTATATGCTTCCAAACATCAATGTTGGCGGTGGTTTAGGGATTAATTACCATCAACCGGATGCAGAAGCTATTGTTGATTTTGAAGCTTTTTTTAATGTGTTCAAGCAGTTTTTAGAATTAAAACCAGGCCAACAAGTTCATTTTGAATTAGGCCGTGCGTTTGTTGGGCAATGTGGAAGTTTGATTAGTAAAGTGCTTTACATTAAAAACGGACTCACCACAAATTTCGCCATTTTGGATGCCGGTATGACTGAATTAATTCGTCCTGCTTTGTACCAAGCATATCATAAGATCGAAAATATTTCAAATTCAACAGAACCGTTGGTAAAATACGATGTTGTAGGCCCCATTTGCGAAAGCAGCGATTGTTTTGGAAAAGCAGTTCTTTTGGCCGAAACAAAACGTGGCGATCTGATAGCTATTCGCAGCGCGGGAGCGTATGGCGAAGTAATGGCTAGCCATTATAATTTGAGAACTGACCCAAATGTGGTTTACTCAGATGAGTTAAAGTAAGAACAATCAAAAGGCTGTTAATTTATTAAAAATCATTGCTTTAGAGCTGTATTACTATTGTTTTAAAGTAATCTTATTTTGATTATATTTACTAGGTATGATCAAGTTAAGAAACATCTTGCTTTTATTTATTTGCGTTATTTCTGTTTCAATGCATGCCGTTGACGAAAGGCCTGGAATTTCTAAAGCACCAACTACACCAAATTTTTTTACTGAGAACAAAGGTCAGATGGTTGATATGAATGGAACGCCTGTTCCTTTTGTTTTATTCAAAGCCGAAAGTCCGGGCTTAAACATGTTTATTACCGAAAAGGGTTTAACATACATGCTTTTTAAAGGAGAAGAAGAGGAGAAGGAAAAAGGAGAAAAGGAACTTGGTGAAATTGATGACGAAAAGATAGAGATTGAATGGAATAGAGTAGATGTTGTATTGAAAGGCGCTACAATTAAGCGAGAGAATATTATTAAAGAAGGAGAATCAAGTTATTTCAGGCAGTTTTTTTTAGGACATTGTGCTAATGGGGTTGGCCAGGTGCATGATTACGGCAAGATCACTATTAAAGAAGTTTACCCAGGAATTGATTGGGTATTGTATAATAACAGCGAAAAAGGTGTTAAGTACGATTTTGTTGTTCATCCAAACGCCAATCCAAAAGATGTTGAGCTGATTTATCTTTCAAAAAAGGCAATTGTGCTAAATTCAAATGGAGAGCTTGAGATAAGCAACGCTCTTGGTAGCATAAAAGAGAATGCGCCGCTTAGTTTTTTGAACGGCACTAAAATTGCGAGCGAATTTAATTTGAATTATAAAAAGAAAACCGAAATAAATGAAGACGAAGGATATGAAACATCTATTTCATTTAATTTTCCGGGCACAGAACTATCTTCACGCACTTCAGACCTTATAATTGATCCACAATTAACGTGGGCAACATTTTTTGGTGGTTCAAGTTTTGAAGGACCATTGAGTTTAACTAACGATGCTTCCGGAAATGTTTTTACATGTGGGTATGTAGCTTCAGCTAATTATCCTACACAAACTAATAGCACTTATTTTCAAGGGTCGATGAGTGGCGGTTCAGATTCTTTTATTACCAAATTCAGTTCTACCGGAGCAATGGTTTGGTCAACATATTATGGCGGAAGTTCAGGCGAATTTCCATATAGTCTTGCTTGTGATGCAAACGGAAACCTGTTTGTAACCGGCTATACGTCGTCATTTGATTTTCCGGTTCAAAACTCCGGAACTTTTTTCCAGGGAGCGATGGCAGGTGGCAGCGATGTTTTTATTTTGAAGTTTGACAATTCTGGGAACCGACTTTGGGCTACATTTTACGGAGGAGTTTCTCAAGATTTAGGCGCTTCAATTGGAGTAGATGCAACAGGCAAAGTTTTTGTTTGTGGCAATACGGCGTCTGCCAATTTTCCTACACAAAATTCAGGTACATTTTTTCAGGGAGCCTTGAACGGAGGTGGAGATGCGTTTATTTTGAAATTTGATAATGTAGGAAATCGTTTGTGGGCTACCTATTATGGTGGTGAACTAACAGATCAATTCAATGCGCTTACGTTAGATAATAATGGTAATTTGTTTCTTGCTGGGCAAACATCTTCTCAAAGTTTTCCAACGCAAAACGCGTCTACTTTTTTTCAAGCGGCAAATGCAGGTAATACTGAAGCATGCATCGCAAAATTCGATAATCTTGGAAATCGTTTATGGGCTACCTACTATGGAGGTGGTTTGTCTGATGCAGCAAATTCAATTGATTGCGATTCAAACGGAAATGTATTTGCATCAGGCGCAACCGGCTCCACAAATTTCCCTCTCCTAAACGCAGGAACATTTTTTCAAGCAAGTATTTCAGGGGGAACTGATGGATTTATTATTAAGTTCAATAATTTAGGTTCACTTATTTGGTCTACCTACTTAGGAGGAACTGGAAATGAAGGGGTTTGGGCGAATGATAACTTGGTAGTTGACCTATGTAACAATGTTTACGTTTGTTTTTACACTGCGTCTCCGATAATGCCATTGATGAGCGCTTGCAGCACATGTTTTTATAATCCTACTTTTAGTGGTGGATTTAACGATCAATTTTTAACTAAGTTCTCAAATAACGGTACACAGATTTGGGGAACCTATTTTGGAGGCGTTGGAGGTGATTTTCGTGAGACAACTACGGTTGACAATAATGGAAATTTTTATGTCGCCGGCGAGTGGTCAACTAATTCAACAACATACCCAACTGTAAATCCGGGAGGAGGAGCGTTTTATAACGCCAATAATAATGGTGGTGGCGACGATTGTTATATTGCAAAATTTGCATCAACAGGCATACCTACCGATTATACCACTTCTGTTTGTCCGGGAGCAAACGCAATTATTAGTATTAATAGTCAAAACTGTTTAGCGGCAGCAGTTTATACATTATTACCTGGCCCTGTAGTGCAAGTAAATCCATCTTTTGTTGTTAGTCCAACTGTAAATACAACATATACGTTGTTTGTTTCGGGCGTTAATACTAGTAGTGTGGTAATTACCCAATCGGCCATGGTAACAGTTACACTCTATCCCGGCCCTGTTGTTTCTCCAACTATTATAAATGGTACTTGCGTAAATCCGATTACAAGCAGCGTTAATCTTAATATTACTTTTAATTCAAGCGTAACGCCTAATTATACCGTAAATTGGAGTCCTTTACCAAGCACAGTTACAGCAGTAAATAGTGGCACGGCAGCAGGTTTAGTGCCAGGAATAAATACTGTTACTATTACAACTTCTGATGGATGTAAAGCAACATTTAGTTTTAATGTGCTTCCAATTCCACAGCCTGCAAGTTTTGTAATTGTAAATCCAAGTAATGATTATACTGTTACGTGTTTAAATCCCAATGTTGCATTAACAACGAGTGTGAGTAATGGAGTTCCGCTTTCGTATACATGGTTTCCAAGTTGTACAGGATCAGTTGTGGCAACAAGTATGAATTTTAACCAAGCGTGTATTGGGCAAGTAATTGGAACAAGTTCTACCGGATGTCAGTTTGCGCAAACATTTACCGTTTACCAAAACCTTACTTCACCTACAATTGTAATAACGCCTACTGTACAAAACGTAACCTGTGCTGGTGGAAGCGGTTGTTTTACCTTAACCAGTAATTTAGGACCAAACGTTACCACAAATTGGTTTCAAGTAGTTGGAACAACTACCGTGTATGTTGGCGCCGCACAAGGAACCATAAATGTTTTTTGTGCCGGATCGCCAGGAATTTATTGGGGAGAATCCGTTTATAATATCACGGGGTGCAAGTCAACAAAGTCGGTTCAAGTTACTGCTTCGGTTGGAGTTCCGATATTTACAGTTACAAGTTCAACAAATTTTACGATCGGTTGCGGTAGTAAGAGCGTCACCAGTATACAAGTAACATCTGTAATTACATCTCCGGTGCCTAATGTTGCAGTAAATTACACATTTATGGTGCCGCCGGTTACCGGAACGCCAACTACGTTTTCAATAAATCCTAATTTAAATAATATCACTATTCCGGGAACATATGTCGTGTATATAAAAGACATGACCAATAGTTGTGTATCGAGCCAATCTATTAGCATTATACAAAATACCATTGCTCCAAACGTAAACTTTATACAACCATTAAGTATTTTAACTTGTAAAGATCCAACAATGGTGTTGAGCGGAATAAGTAGTAATACAAACACAACCATCACTTGGACAGTTCCGGCTATACCTTCTAATTCAATTAATCCAACTCCTAATGCAACGGTTGTTATTAATCCTGCGTTAACAGGAGCTTCAAATGTTTTAACCTTACTTGGAACATGGACTGTTGGAGCCGTAGATAATAATAATTTTTGCACGGCAACAAAAGTAGTACAGATCGTACAGGATATACGTTTGCCAAAATTTACTATAAGCGCCTTAACTAATTCGGTTATAAATTGTAAGAACGCAGATGTTGTTATTGTTCCAATTGTAACACCAACACTCGCTGTGGCTTTAGTACCAACCTATGTTTGGTATCCTCCTGTAGGTGGTGGATTACCGGGAAGTCAATTTAATACAACAGCCCCTGGTACACATACCTCAATTTCTACATCCGCCATAAACGGTTGTACTTTTTCTGCAACCTATAATGTAGCAAGTGATCTTGTAGCCCCAAATATTGAAATTGGTTTACCATTTATTTTGGATTGTAACACAAACCCAACGGTATTAATTACACCAACTATTAGTGGTTCTACCATTGGTTTAACGTATACTTGGACAGTTCCGGCAGGCGCGTTAACATCAAATTTGAATTCACTTAATTTGCTAGGCAATCAAATTGGTAATTACTTTATTTCAATTACAAACACCATCAATGGTTGTTCGTCACAAGGAATGTTTCAAGTAACAGAAGGAGGAATAAAAGCTAATTTTATTGTGGCGCCAATTTTTGGCTATGCACCAATGAGCGTTACATTCACCAATACAAGTTCAACCAGTACCGGAAATAGCAGTATTACTTCAACTTGGGGCTTTGGTAATGGTAGCATTTATAAGAATATACCAAATAACGTACTCACTTCTGCAACGTATTCGGCTCCCGGAACCTATAGTATAATTTTAACTGTGCAAAAAGGAAGTTGTATTGACCGAATTATAAAAATTATTCAAGTGGATATCCGTTCAAAAATGGAAATTCCAAATGTGTTCACTCCAAACGGTGATGGATCAAATGATGTTTTTCGTTTAATTGGAAGTGGTTTAAAGGAGGTTTATATCGGTATTTATGATCGCTGGGGAAGAAAGGTTTATGAACTTACTAGTGAAACAGGAAATTTTGCCTGGGACGGAAAAGACCAAACCGGTAAATCCTGTGCTGATGGAACTTATTTTTACGTGATAAAAGCTATAGGTAACGATGAAAAGGAGTTTGAAACAAAAGGAAACGTTAGCTTGTTTAGATAGTCGTCCCGCAAAAACTCTGTAAGCCTTGTTATATATTGAGTTTGTTTAAAAATAGTGCGATAAAAATCTACAAAAAAAA
>JAWXAS010000053.1:0-17074 GCA_034439635.1 Bacteroidota bacterium
ATTTTATAAATTGCGTGCTCGCGGCGGCGGGCTTTAATTTAAAGAAGATGCTACGGAAAATAGCATCTTCTTTAAACTGCCAATTAAATGTGGTTTTATTTTACTGCTATGAATTAATTTTGAGGCAAAACAAAAAAGTGGCTTTTTAAGGAAGGACTAGTTAGTTTCCTTTTTATCTTTTCCAATTCTAATCTTAGTTCAGTATTGTCGAGTATTGATCTCCGAATTTTTTTGAATACTCTAATAACCTGGATATTTACTTCAATCGCCATTTCGCTATTTAAAACACTTGAAAGCATAACCGAGCCATGTTCAGTAAATGCATAAGGCAAGCCTGGAGAAAACTTTAAGTTTCTAAAATGTTCATGATTTTGAATAATCCATTCCTTTTCTTCATTGCTTAATTGAAACATAAAATCAGGCGGAAACCTATTCATATTCCGTTTAATTTTTACGGCTGACCCTTTTTGTGGGGCCGTCATAAAGCTCCGCTAAATCCCTATCAAGCATTACTATTACGCCTCTTATTTCAGTAATTTTATTAATTATAATTATATGGGTATTTGCTTTTTCACTATCAAGTTTTTCATAATTTTAAATAGGTGGTCGCATTTTTCGACCACCTATTTATATATGAACTTTATTTATAGATCAAACTTAAGTCAAGAATAAAGGAAGTGTTGCCATAATTTATAGCAATATTGAAAAATCTAGAGACAAGGTTTTTATTTCAATTCAACTTTGTTATTGTTTATCATAAATTCAGCAGCCTGAGTTTGTGATAAAGCGTTCTTTTTCAATCTCTCGAAATCAGATTTGAATTCTTCTTTTACATCCTTTGCATCCCCACTTTTATATTTATACAATCCTTCGCCTCCTTCAAATCTATATACATAAAGAAAAGTACTATCAACGCAGCCAATTTTATTGTCGGCCGAGAAATACATACATTCTCTAGGTTTTGCAATAACATCAGTACCTAGTGTGTTATTTATATAGGTTGCGTTCATTAAGCCCATAAGCGTAGGAAAAACATCAATTTGTCCCATAAAATTATTCAGCTCTTTTGTTCCAAGGATCTTTGGGGCATAAAATAATATAGGAATATGGTTATAGGATAAGGCCATTTCATATGTATTCTCACCCACATTCAATCCATGATCGGCAGAGAAAATAAAAATGGTATTATCAAACCACGGTTTATTTTTTGCATCATTCATAAATTTACCAATTGCCCAATCGGCGTACGAAACCGATTTGTGAGCCGCATTTTTAAAGTTGCTCTTATAATATGAGGGCAAGGTGTATGGCTCGTGATTAGAAGCAGTAAGAATAGTAGCAAAAAATGGCTGATCGTTCTTCAGCTTATCAATTGTCTTTAAGGATATATCAAATAAATAATCATCAGGAACACCAAAAGGCCCAATACTTTCTTCTCGGGGATAGTCTTTATTACTATAAAGAGTATCAAAGTGATTTAATGGTATAAATACACCAATATTATCAAACGATTCGCTGTGCGGACAAAAGAATATATTTTTATAACCGTTTTGTTTTAGCGTATAAGGAATTCCACTAAATTTTAAAAGTGGAACAGTACTCATTGGCCTTATTCGTTTCATGGCCGGAAAAGAAAATAAAGAAGAGAAGATCCCATTATTTGTATGTATTCCTGCGCTAAATGCGTTCGTAAAGAACCAGGAATTTTTACATAAACTATCTAAATTAGGAGTTAGATGATCTTTATTTCCAAATGCTTCCAAATAATTTGCGCTCAGGCTTTCCATGAGTACCAATACGACATTATACTTACGCATAGAAGAATCTGATGTGATCTTTCGTGCAAACGGTGAAATTTCTTCTAACGCTGAATCGATCTTCAAAATGGCTTTCGTATTCTTTATAGCTTCATTAACTTCCATTAAATTAACTCGTGTAAAATAGCTTCTTAATAAAGTGTAGGCTGGATTTAAACCTATTTGATTCAATAATGGATCATTGCAATGAAAAGCATCGCCTTGTCTTAGTGGCTGCTCATTAACTCCGCGAATTCCAATAAAGATCATAAACGCTCCAGTTATAAACAACCCTACTTCTTTAAACGAAACACTCCTTTTAATATCATTAGCAAGAATCTGCTTTTTTGTAGTTTTAAAAATAAAAACAAACCCACTTATGCAGCAAATGATAGCCACAATTGTGAATATCAAATTAGTTTTATTTAGTATTATCATTTCAAACACAATACTTAAACTTCCGATCCACTGAAGGGCGGAATCCGTAATGCGATTCAGGAAGAACTTAAAATAAGGAATATCTGCAATTCCAATAAAGATTAAAAGCATTATAAACAAAGAAAAATAAATTGCTATGAACGAGTTAATGAATACTTTTCTTTTTGAGAATGTTTGAAGAAAAAGCAAAAGAAATGGCGGGGCCAAAACATAGCAAAGTACCGAAGTATCAAACTGTACCCCAATTAAAAAAGTAGTTAATACATCCTTGCTAAATACAGACTTCGTTAGATCGTAAACGTATGCAAATAATGCCAAACGAAGCGCAAAAAAAATCGCAAGTCCTATTAAATAGATCCTAAATGGCAAAGATATAAATAAAGGAAATTTGATCTTATTCATGAATATTTCTAAAAAAAACCGCTTACTTGATCTTAATGTACATTTTATCAGCAAGCTTTGGCTCAGTAAATGCATACACCACTACTCCATTTCCAGACTTGGTTTCGCCATACAATTCAAAACACTTACCATTAAAATAAAGCGAGGGGTTTGTTACAACAAGATCAGCGCCGGCAGCTTTTTGTAACACATATAATTGGTGTGGCCTCAAGAACAATTGTTTCTTTAATACTGTTTTACTTCCTTTTTCAAGATCTACTTTTTTTATTACATTATAATCGCCAAGCAAAGATGCTACTTTTAAATTACGTGGTTGATAATACACTTTGTCTTGCAAACCAAACTGAACTAATTGTCCTTCATCCATCACCCCTATTTTTTGCGAATATTTAAGGGCTTCATCAGCGTCGTGTGTTATAATCAACAGTGATGTTTTTTTCTTCTTCACTTCATTTACAATAAACGTGAAAAGTTTTTCTTTTAACGGCCTATCCAAATTATTAAAAGGCTCATCCAATAAAAGAACTCGAGGTATAACGGTTAATGCTCTTGCAATTGCTACACGTTGTTTTTGGCCCGATGATAATGTTTTTGCTTGTAATTTTGCAAGCGGATTAAGATCCAAAAGTTTTACTATTTTCTTGCAGCGGGCATCCTTATAATCGTTTGCAAACCCTGTAAGCATATCTTTTATATTCTCTTCAACTGTATGATTATCTAAAACATAATAGTCCTGGCTTACAAGCTTCATATCCTTGTGTCCGGGAATTAAATTATAACTTGGGCCTAACACTTGCTCTTTTCCAACAAAAACTTCTCCACCTTGAAGATCTTCTAGACCATATAAACATTTAATGAGAGTTGATTTTCCGCTTCCGCTTTTGCCGATCAATGCAATTATTTCTCCCTCCTTGATTTGAAAAGAAACGTTCTTTAAGCCGGTAAATGATGTTTTTGATTTGTAATTGAAAGATATGTTATTAACCTTTAAGATAGATCTATCGTGTTAAGGTTAAATTGCTTTTGAGTTTGTATTCTTTTCCATCAAATCCTTTTGCTTCTAAAACATAGAAGTAAACGCCATCAACGCACATAATTCCGGAAGTTGTATATCCATCCCATGAGCCACCAAGACTACTCCAGCCATACATTAAAACTCCCCAACGATTGTAGATCCAAACTCTTAGTTCAGATAACCCCTTGGTGATAGGCTTAAACACATCATTTACACCATCACTATTTGGTGTAAATATATTAACAAGCTTAACGTCAGAAACATCATCGATCACAAAATTATAATCCAGTGTATCGTTGCATCCATTAGAGCCAAAAGCAATTAAAGAAACAGTGTAATTTCCGGGAGTATTATAGGCTTGTTGAACAACCTCACCGGTATTAGTTCCTGCAGCACCATAAAATTCCCAATTAAGCGAGGAGTAATTTGTAGAATAATTTACTAATTGAAGAAAAGCCGGAAAACCTTTATTACTTAGTTCAGCACGATAAGACGCGTTGGGTGTTTTTGATACGGTAACAAATCCACCAGTAGCAAATGTACCACTGCCATTAGCAACAAATAATGTTAAGCTATATGTAATAGCACTTGTAAAAGTAATGCTAACCGAACTTGAAAAATTATTAGGCATCAAAGTATGCCCACTTGTTGGACTTAACGACCAAGAGTAAGCAGTTATTGAACCGGTAGTGATACAACTAAATGTATGTGGAACATCTGTGCAAAGAACGCCCGAAGGCATAATAATAGTTGCTGTTGGCGCCTGGGCTGAAGCAAACGAATTAAATAGTGCTAATATGAGAACAAAATGTAGGTGCTTTCTGCGCATAATATCTTTTATAAATTTACTAAAAATTCTGCAGTATTAACACCATCGGCAAAGTCAGTAATAACAGGCGATTGTGAATTACCAAAAGGGATATAGTTTGAACCAACCACGCATTGAATTTCTTTTGCATTATTAAGCAAATATTGGTTAACATCACTCTCACTTTCATAGCTCTCGTAATACACTACCGAAATAGGTGCATGTATCTGACTATCAGATTTTATCATGAGGAAATTATTATCTAAAAACTTCTCATTTCCCATTAAATAAATAGTACGATTGTACTCATAATTGTTCGCATATTTTTTGTTGTCGAGCACATAGCCGTAGCTAAAAACACATTCGAAAAGAGCGTCAAACTTATAATCCTTTGGAACAAGTAGTTTTGAAACATTACGACACCCCAATCCAAAATAATAGAAAATATCTTTCCCTAAAGCTTCCAATTCTTCTCGAGTTTCCTTACCCGTAATTACAGCCAACGAACTTCTATTCCTACGAATGATATGAGGGTATTTTGCAAAATAATAACCAAATTGATCGGCGCTATTATTACTACCTGTTGCAATAATGGCATCAAAGTCTGTGAGTTTTCCATCTGCCAAGCGAATTCGTTCATCAAAACCGGGTTCGTAATGCACAAGAAGTTTTAAAAAGAAAGGTAGTAATACATTGTCGTCGCTCGACATTTTAATAAGGACCGTATTTCCTGAAAGTAAAACACATAAAACATCATGAAAACAAACCATTGGAATATTACCAGCGCAAATAACCGCTACCGTTTTAGGATTTCTATTATCTGCAGGAAAAGAAGATGAAAGTTTTTCTACCTCTTCTTTAGCAAGCATCTTTCCAGTGTTTTGAATGGCGTTATTTGTGAACTGCTCAATGAACCAACCGTTATATAAAAATGACGCTTTAACAAGCTCCGAAAGACCAAGATGAAGGTTCTCCTCCTCTTTGTTAGCAGAGCTTTCATAATGTTCGTTAATGAAGTTGCCTATCTTAAAAAAAGCGTTAATTCGTTGTTGTAATTGCATAGATACTCGTATATTTGCACAAAATTATAGCATACAAAGCTAAGTATAAAATGGCAATTAAGATCACAGATGAATGTATAAACTGCGGCGCTTGCGAGCCTGAATGTCCAAATAATGCTATTTACGAAGGTGGCGCTGAATGGCGTTTTGCCGATGGTACTGGTGTTTTAGGAACTTACAAAGGAAAAAATTCCGGTTTAGAAGTAGACGTTAACGATCCGCAAGTTCCAAAACATATGGACGTTTATTTTATTGTTAGCGATAAATGTACCGAGTGTAAAGGTTTTCATGATGAACCACAATGCGCGGCTGTTTGCCCGGTTGATTGCTGTATAAAAGACGATGATAATGTTGAGACCGAGGAACAACTCCTTGAAAAAAAGGCTTCATTGCATATATAACCCTTCTACGGAGTTTATCTTGAGCGAAGTCGAAAGGCTCAGGGTAAAATTTTTTATTTAGAATACTTCATCCGCATTTCTTCACACGCTTTATAAACCAACTGAAACACATGTTCAAAATCATGTTCGTTTCCGTAATACGGATCAGGAACCTCACTGTTTGAATCGGGATGAAGCACATTTAAAAAAAGATCAACTTTACTTTTGTGTTCATCGTGCTTGGCAAGCTTTAAAATATTTTGCAAATTACTTTTATCCATCACAAATATGCGATCGAATGCATCAAAGTCATCTACTTTAAATTGCCTAGCTCTTAAAGGTGATAGATCAACACCATTCATTTTTGCATTAGCAATGGTTCTTCTATCGGGCGCTTCATTCACATGGTAATTTGCAGTACCGGCCGAATCAATGCTCCACTTTAAATTATACTTTTCATTTAAGTGCAACATAATTCCTTCTGCCAAAGGAGAGCGACAAATATTTCCTAAACAAACAAAGAGTAGTTTTTGCATTCAGCAAAGTTAAAAAAATCTCCCGCAGATCGCGCGAATTAACGCAGATCTCATCTACGAAATTGGATGAATTTCTTTATGCACATTTTGAACCACTGGTGTTAACCGCAGTGTGGCTTAGGGATGCGAAAGGTTCCTGCCGGCAAGGCAGGTAGCTCTTTTTGTTCCGCCTTTTCGGCGGAACAAAAAAGCCGGAGCGAAGCAAAGCCTTTAGCAGCCCGGGCCGCAGGCAAGCCCCGAAAAATATTCTTAAAAAATAAATACTTTACAAACCAAACCCATAATAAGCTCTTGTTCCATTAGGATAAATCCCTTCAATTAAAACACCGCCCGAAACTTCGTTAAATGCAGTTTGAGCCTCTTTTACATTGCCGATCTTTCGTTTATTGATCGATGTTATTATAAATCCTTCCTTAATTCCTGCACCGGTTAATTTACTATTTGCCGTTAGATCAGCGATCTTAACTCCATTAGTTATCTTTAATTTTGCTAACTCGTTATTGTCTACTTCCTGTAACGCAACTCCCAATTTACTTACGCTTGCTTTTATCACTTCTGCTTTTTTTACCAATGAAGTAGTATTTTCCAAGCTTTTTAATGTTACAGTAACATTCACCTCTTTTTCGTTTCGAATCACATTCACCTTTACTTTATCTCCAGGACGATATCTTGCAATTTGCTCGTGCAATTCGCTAACGCTATTAACTGGCATATCTTCAATAGCAGTTATCACATCACCCGATTTAATTCCTGACTCTTCAGCGCTTCCACCTGCCACTAAATTTGCGACATAAGCACCCTTTAATTGTTTAATGTTATTTTCTTTAGCAAACTTAGCGTTGATATCAACAATAGAAACTCCAATATATGCACGTTGAACAGTTCCAAATTCAACAAGATCTCCTACAACTTTTTTTACAATATTTACAGGTATAGCAAACGAATATCCTTGGTAAGAACCGTTATTGGAAACAATTGCCGTGTTGATGCCAATTAGTTCGCCATTTGTATTTACTAAGGCTCCGCCACTGTTTCCCGGGTTTACTACTGCATCTGTTTGTAAAAATGATTCTACTGGATTTTTTCTTACATCAATGATTTTGTTACGGCCTTTTGCGCTTATTATTCCCGCTGTTACTGTACTCTCTAAATTAAATGGATTTCCAACGGCCAATACCCACTCTCCTACTTTTACCTGATCGCTATTGCCGTAACTTAAAAACGGAAGATCGCCTTCCTTGATCTTCACTAAAGCCACGTCAGTTGAAGGATCAGTACCTATCACCACTGCTTCATAAGTTCGTTTATCATTTAATGTTACTTCAATTTTGTTTGCGCCAGCCACAACATGATAGTTTGTTACAATATAACCATCTTTACTTATGATCACACCGCTGCCACTTCCTTGCTGACTATAGGTTTCGGGAGGCATGCCTAACATTTGAGCAAACGGATTGTAATCTAAATTTGTTTGCTCCGACTGGGTTGTTATGTGCACCACAGAGTTTAATGATTTTTCGGCGGCCATCGTAAAATCGGCATTAACTGCACCCTGCCCGCCTGTATAATTTGCAAAATGAACTAATGAGTTTTTTGAGGCATTAGCCAGCTGATGCTCGCTCGAATTTTGGTAAGAATTATACGCATAACCTGCGCCTAGCGCAGCCACACCGCCCATAAAGGCTAAAAAAATGCTAGAAACTATCTTTTTCATATATCGTTGGTTTTAACTTGTGAACGTAAAATTACAACGGAAAATATGCCGTTGATTTATTTTTAACACAGCTTAACTCAAGGTTAAAATTTTTAATTAAATTTACGTTAAAATAAATGCAGATCAGGCGCAAAATACCGAGTTTCGTTTTTGGAGTTTCCATTGGACTGCTGATTGGCATAGCTTTCTTTTTGTTTAAGATAGATTCCATTTTCAAGAGTATTAGATCAGTTGGTTCTGATAAAATAACCGTTGTAGAACAAAAAGTAGGATTGGACGAGGAAAAACAAAAAACAAAAAACAAAGAACGCTTTAAGATCAAAGTTGGCACTCAGGCCAGAGTAAATTATAAGGAAGTGGATAGCATTATTAATTCTGATGCAAGTATTAGCGTGGTGGTTGATCAATTGCTTTCAAGTAAACTCATCAAGATAATTAATCTTACTAACGCTAATACCAATGATACGCTGGCACAAAATGTAGCGGGCGTTAGTTCTATTCAATCTGATTCATACGTGATGGAATTTTGGAAAACCCCCTTGAACTCTAAAGGATATCGCTTTCAAAAAAACAAGATCATGTTGTATGGTATCAATGATCATAACGATCTGCTTTTATATCAATTTGAAGGGCGTTACTTCATCAAGAGTTTTGAAGTTGTGTACGAACTTGAATCAAGTCAAGATTTCCAGCCTCTTGTAAAAGTTAATAATACCGAATTACTATCTAAATTAGATTCTTAATGACAATTGAATTCTATAAATACCAAGGTACAGGTAACGATTTTATTTTGATCGATAACCGAAAATCAAAACTTCAATTAAGCTATGCCCGTATAAAATTCTTGTGCAATAGGCACTTTGGAATTGGTGCCGATGGCTTGATGCTGCTGGAAGATGAGATCAGTTATGATTTTAAAATGGTTTACTATAACAGTGATGGGCACGAAAGTTCGATGTGTGGTAATGGCGGACGTTGCATTATGGCGTTTGCAAAACAACTTGGTATAGTAAAAGAAAAAGCGCGTTTTTTAGCAATAGATGGGCCGCATGATGCTTTAATATTACCTGATGATGTTGTGTCGTTAAAAATGAACGATGTTAAGAATATTGAAATGGATAACGATCATTTTTTTATCAATACAGGTTCTCCCCATTATATAAAACAAGCTGAAAAAGTAAGTGCAATGAATGTGGTGGAAGAAGGTAGAAAGATAAGAAACAGCGAACGCTTCAAAGAAGAAGGAACCAATGTGAATTTTATGGAGAAGTTCGATGACCATATTTATATTAGAACCTATGAGCGTGGTGTTGAAGATGAAACTTTATCGTGCGGAACCGGTGTAACAGCCGTTGCTCTTGCAGCAGCCTGTATTGGGATGAGCACTTCTAAAAATAATTGCGCCGTAAGAACTCAAGGCGGAATGCTTAATGTGAAATTTGATAAGGTACTTGCCAATACATTTTATAATATTTGGCTTGAAGGCCCTGCCCATTTTGTTTTTAAGGGCGCCATTGATATAGAATGACACGAACAGAATTTGCCTCTATATCCATTAATAAGGGAGATCTTTCCGATACCACTTTAACCAAAGGACTTTTTATTTGCTTGCTTCATGTAAAACGCGTTCCTCCACACATTGGTATTATTATAAATGGAAAATACCATTCGCTAACAATTAAAGGAATTGAACCGAATATTTCTACTATAGCTTTATTAAGAACCATTCAACAGCAAAAAATTGAATCTGTTTTTTTAGAGATAAATCCACATCCTGTATATAGTAACGATCATATGAATTCGATGTTCCTAGAGATCTTGAAAAAATATCCTCACATACGATCGAATGAAGTCACGTGCTTATCTCCATTAAAAGACTTCTTTAACGAGTTCTATGCCATAAATTCATCGGCGAACGATATGATTTATGATCTTTTAAAGAGAATAGCAGCTAATAATTTTATTTTACAAGCATATTCACTAAATTTAAGTCTCGAAAATAATACGTTGAGCATACCTGTATATACTCAGGAAGAACTTAGCGAAAAAATAAACGCTATAAGAAAAAATTATTAAAATGTTTATAAAGGGAGAACATATTTCGTTAAGGGCCATGGAGCATGATGATATTGAATTGCTTTATGAGTGGGAGAATAATATTGAATTGTGGCATGTAAGCAATACACAAACGCCTTTTAGCCGCCACGTTTTAAAAGAGTTTGTAGATAATAGTCAGTACGATATTTACACTAACAAACAATTGCGTTTAATGGCTGTTGAAAATTCAACAAGTCAAACCATTGGAACCATTGATTTTTTTGAGTTTGATGTACAGCACGCGCGTGTTGGTGTTGGAATTTATATCCATCAAAATTATACAGGAAAGGGGTATGCTTACGAAAGTTTAAAATTAGCCATCAATTACTGTTTTAATATCCTTCATTTAAAACAAGTGTATTCAATTGTAAATTCAAGTAATGCACCAAGCTTAAAGTTATTTGAAAAAGCCGGCTTTGAAAAGACCGGAATTAAAAAATCGTGGAACAAAACCTCTATAAATCATTTTGAGGATGCCTGGTTCCTTCAATTGGTCAATGACAAGTAAACTGAGTCATAAACTCGTTTTACTTTCGTTTACAATTTGCATATTTCTTACAAATTGCGAAACACGTACCGAAGTAAGTTCCAACGAACAAAAAATTCCTGAAAACACCTATTTAAATCATTCCGATTCGGCGCGTTACGTTGGAATGAATACATGTAAACTTTGCCACCAAGGTATTTACAATACATTTATTAATACCGGCATGGGCAAATCGTTTGATATTGCAACAAAACTAAAATCATCTGGCGATTTTAAAAATGCTACGTTTTTTGATAAAGAAAACGATCTTCATTATAAAGCATTTTGGGATAAAGACAGTTTGTATATAAAAGAATTTAGAATAGGCAATGATACAACATGCCTAAGAACAGAACAAGTAAATTACATAATAGGCTCAGGCCAGCACACTAACTCGCATATTCAAAATGTGAATGGGTATTTAAATCAAATGCCAATGACCTTTTACACCCAAAAAAGGAAATGGGATCTTCCTCCAGGATTTGAAAACGGCATGAACACACATTTTACACGCAAGATAGGATTAGAATGTATGAGTTGTCATAATGGCTATCCTGATTTTGTGATGGGCTCTGAGAATAAATATAAGTTTGTTCCCAGTGGAATTGATTGCGAGCGTTGCCATGGCCCGGGAAGCATTCATGTAAATCAAAAACAAATTGGGATCAAGGTAGACACGTCAAAGCAAATTGATTATTCTATTGTTAATCCTTCTAAATTATCAATTGATCTGCAATTTGATATTTGTCAGCGTTGCCACTTACAAGGAAACGCTGTTTTAAAGAACGGTCATTCATTCTATGATTTTAAACCCGGGCAAAAATTAAGTGATCATATAAGTGTGTTTCTTCCAAAGTATAAAAGTGCGGATGACGAATTTATTATGGCCTCACATGCCGATCGCTTAAAGCAAAGCGCTTGTTTTATTAAATCGATAGAAAAACAAAAAACAAAAAACCAATTAAAGCCATATAAAGGAGCTATGACATGTATCACGTGTCATAATCCACATGTAAGCGTTAGAGAAATAAATAAAAATATATTTAACGATGCGTGTAAAGGATGTCATGGAAGTGGACAGTTGGCAGTTTCGCCATCCGAGATCTGCAAAACCAATTGCGTGAATTGTCATATGCCTTCATCAGGCTCAATTGATATTCCTCACGTAACAGTTCATGATCATTATATTAGAAAACCAATTACAAAAAAAGAAAAAGATAAGATCAAAGAATTTATTGGCCTATATGCCATAAACGAAAAAGATCCTTCGGATAAAACAAAAGCAAGAGCTTATATTCAGCAGTATGAAAAATTTGAACAGAATAAAAATTACCTCGATTCGGCTAAAAAATACCTGAGCACTAAAACAAAAGAAGATATTAAAAACAATCTTCATGATCTTATTCAATTAAGTTTTATGACACAAGATTTTAAACAAATCCTTAAGTACCTTGTATCTATTGGAGAAGATAATTGTTATAAGCAATTAATGAATTTGAGTTATGATAATAAAGACGCTTGGGCTAGTTACCATATTGCAGAAGCTTTTTATTATACCGATCAAAAGAAAAAGTCGTTAACATGGTTTGAAAAAGCGTGTAAGTTGGCCAACTATAATCTTGATTTTAAAATTAAATTTGGAGCAGTACTAGCACAAAGTAATTTACCAAAAGAAGCAGAACAACAATTTTTATTTGTTATAAAAGAAAATCCAAAAAAAGCTTCGGGATATACCAATCTTGGATATTTAAAGCTATTGCAAGGAAAAGGAAATGAAGCTTTAGCGAATTATAACAAAGCATTGGCTCTTGAGCCAGATTCGGAACCCGCCTTGCTGAATTTGGCCGGCTATTATGTTTCGGCTAATAATAAATTAAAAGCTTTAGAGATAATTAAACAAATTTTAAATAAAAATCCAAAAAATCTGCAAGCGCAACAAGCCTTAAAACAATTACAAAACGTATCTTTGTAAAATCAATGGCCGGAAATTCAAAAATACGATCTTATCTTTTGCTAATATTTCTAATTATTATTGGCGTAGGTGGTTATTGGGTATATGTAAATTTTTTTAAAACATCAGTAAAGCTCAATAAGGATTACGAATTTATTTACATTCGGTCGGCCTTTGATATGAATGATGTTATTTATGAATTAAAGGATAAAAACATCTTAAAAGAAACAGATAAATTTGAGTGGATTGCCAAAAAAATGGAACTCGATCAAAACATTCACCCGGGAAAATATCGAATTTTAAATGGAATGACCCATCGCCAAATAATCAATTTGATAAAATATAATAAGCAAGAAAAAATAAAACTTACGCTCAATTCACAGATCCATAATATGGAAGAGTTCATTCTTTATCTGGACGACAAGCTTGAATTGGACGAAGAGCAATTAGAAGGGTATTTTGAAGATCCGAATATGTTGGAACGCGATTTTAATTTAGCACCTAATTATGCCTTTGCCACAATTATTCCTCAGATATACGAATTAAGTTGGGCCACTAGCCTACCCGATCTTATAAACGAACTTCGAAAAACTTACAATGCATTTTGGACCAAAGAACGCCTAGCCAAAGCAAAAAAGAATACAAAACTAACTATTGGTGAAGTGATCACCCTTGCGTCTATTGTTCAAAATGAAAGTTATATTCCTGAAGAACAACAAAAAATTGCAGGTGTTTATTTAAACCGAATAAATAAAGGAATGCTTTTACAGGCCGACCCTACCTTAGTGTTTGCAAATAAGTTATGGGGCGTTCAGCGCATTTATGATAAGGATAAGGGTATTGATTCGCCCTATAATACTTATAAATACAAAGGCTTGCCACCAGGACCTATTTGTTTGGTTAAAACTCAAGTTCTGCTTCAAGTGGTAGATCTTACAAAGCACAAATATCTCTTTTTTTGCGCAAAGCCAGAGTTAAACGGATATTCCGATTTCTCCGAAACCTACGAACAGCATCAGCGCTATGCAACTGCATACCAAAGAACTATGAATAAAAAAGGCATTAAGTAGTTTGTTCACCGTTTTTATGTTTTGAATTCGTTGCTAAAAAAACGTGTCGAGGCAAAGCCGATACTTGAAATCCTGTTGATTAAAATAATTTAGCCACTTTACAAGCTAAACTAAAATCAGTAAATTTATTGCAATGCAAAAGATAACTATAGCTATTGATGGATTTTCGAGTTGCGGTAAAAGCACTATGGCAAAAGCATTAGCTCAAAAATTAAACTATAGTTATATTGATACAGGCGCCATGTATCGCTCGGTAACTTTATACGCCTTGCAAAATAAGTTGATAGACTCTAAAAAGAAACACGACTTTACAAAGTTAATCGAACATCTTCCAAAAATAAAAGTTGAATTTATTTACAATCCAACGTTACACGCGTCGGAAGCATTTTTAAATGGAAAGAATGTTGATAGAGAGATTCGCAGCATGGAAGTGAATGAAAATGTAAGTGCTGTAAGTTCGGTAAAAGAAGTTCGCGGAAAAATGGTGAACATGCAGCGTGAGATGGGAAAACATAAAGCGGTAGTGATGGACGGACGAGATATTGGGACAAATGTTTTTCCGGATGCTGAACTTAAAATATTTATGACAGCAGATAATATGGTGCGCGCACAAAGAAGACTTGATGAATTAAGCAGCCATGGCGATTATCATGACATAAATGAAGTATTGCAAAATTTATTAAAGCGCGATCATGCAGACATGAATCGCAAAGAAAATCCATTGATACAGGCCAAAGACGCCATTATTTTGGATAATACCGATCTTAATAAGGAGCAACAACTGGAGTTTGTTATTAAACTCATAGCCGATATGCAGTTAACCAAAGATCAGGCCCAATGAAAAAGAAACAAAGTCTTTGTACCGCTTTCTTAATTGCCTTTAAAGGAATTGGTTTTGCGTTTAAAGAACGGAATTTTTTGATCGATGTTTTTTGCGCAATCGTTTCCATAATTCTTTCTTTTATTTTAAAGATCTCTCATTTAGAATGGATCGCCATTTTGTTTTGCATTGCCTTAGTATTATGCTTAGAAATGCTCAACACTGTTATCGAAAAAACAATTGACCACTTACATCCACAACAACATTCAAAAGCTGGGGAAATAAAAGACATTGCCGCCGGAAGTGTTTTAGTAGCCGTAATTTTTAGCGGAGTTATTGGTGGAATAGTTTTTTTGCCAAAAATTCTGGCAATGATAAACTCTTAAAGTGCAGTTTTTACTTCAATTAATTTAGCGCAGTTAAAATGTCCTTTTGGGCAAGCTTTATAGCCATGCATTCCGCAAGGTCTGCAATCCATCGGACCTGCATCAATCACTTTACTGTTATCCGACAAAGGATAAAAACCAAATTCCTTTACCGTTGAACAAAAGAAAGCAATTACCGGGGCATTTGTTGCAGATGCCAAATGAAGCGGCGCACTATCGTTCACGTAATTCATTTTTGCTTTTTGCATTAATGCGGCCGATTGAAGTAAACTTAATTGTCCGGTAAGATCGATCATGTTTTTATGCTTACTTTCTGATATGATCTTTTTAGCTAATTCAGAATCGTTTGCGCTTCCTAAAACATAAATAGTAATTGATGAAGAAAGTAGATCGCAAAGTTCTATCCATTTCTCAATTGGCAATTGTTTTGTGAACCAAACCGATGAAGGAGCGATGCAAACAAAATCTTGTTTTACAAAAGGGATTATTTTTTCAATATCAGAAGCAGAAGGATATATTTTTGGTTTTGAAACTTCCGGCCCGGCAAAATCAGCGATCAATTGGTTGTAGCGTTCAATTTCGTGTTTACCATCTCCAAAGGTGTGATGTGGTGCATGATCAAACAAATAAGCAAAAGGCGTTTGTTTATAGCCTGCTTTATGTCGTGCTCCCGAAAACGCTGTTAAAAATCCTGAACTAGCAAAGCGATGACAATTTACAACAAGGTCATATCTGTTCTTTCGGATCTTACTAAGAGCGCTAAATAAATTACCGTATTTATTTGTAATTTTATCCCAAACTAAAACTTCTTTTAAAAAAGGATGATCCTTATAAATACCTTCATTTCCTTTTCGCACTATAATAGAAACAGAAGCGGCAGGGAATTTTGAATGTAATTTTTCTACAAGCGAAGACGCAAGAATGGCATCTCCAATGAACGCTGTTTGTATGATCAGTATGTTAGAATAATTCATTATCAATAAGTATTCAGTAGGCAGCAGGAGTAAGCAGTTTGCGGCCATACTGCCAGCTAAATCCCGCCAACTGTCTACTGGTTATACTGCAACGTTGTATTCTCTTAATGTGTCATTAAGACTAGTTTTAAGATCAGTACTTTCTTTGCGTTTACCAATAATTAAAGCGCACGGCACATTGTATTCGCCCGCTGCAAATTTTTTGGAGTATGATCCAGGAATAACAACACTTCTTTCTGGAACATATCCTTTTGTTTCAATTGGTTTATCTCCTGTAACATCAATAATTTTAGTTGACATAGTTAGCACAACATTTGCGCCAAGCACTGCCTGCTTTCCAACTCTAACACCTTCTACAACTATGCAACGACTACCAATAAAGCAATCATCTTCAATAATAACAGGAGCAGCTTGTACAGGCTCTAATACACCACCAATACCTACTCCACCACTCAAGTGCACGTTCTTGCCAATTTGCGCGCAACTCCCAACGGTGGCCCAGGTATCAACCATTGTTCCGCTATCTACAAAAGCACCGATATTTACATAACTCGGCATCAAAATCACACCCTTTGCCAAGTAGGCACCATAACGGGCTACCGCATTAGGAACAACGCGCACACCAAGTCCTGCGTAATTTTGTTTAAGGGCCATTTTATCGTGGTACTCAAAAGGACCAACCTCAATTGTATTCATTTTACGTATTGGAAAATAAAGGATTACCGCCTTTTTTATCCATTCGTTAACCTGCCAGGTGCCATTTGGCAAAGGCTCGGCAACGCGCAGTTCTCCCTTATCAAGTTTTTCAATAACGTTATCAATGGTAGCAATAGTTTCTTTTTGTTTAAGTAACTCACGGTTAGCCCAGGCTGCTTCTATTATTTGTTGCATAAAAATCAGGTTTTTCGACTTGCAAGTTACCAAAAATTTGTATATTTGCCTTCCTAATTTATAAGGTTCCGTAGCTCAACTGGATCCCTGCCTGCCGGCAGGCAGGGAGTATCGCACTACGGATGCGAAGTTTTAGGCTTGATAAATTGAGTAAATGTTCTTTGTGTATATAATATAATAATAAGTGAATCGAAAGAAAAAAGATTCTA
>JAWXAS010000054.1:0-5494 GCA_034439635.1 Bacteroidota bacterium
GTGAATTCAAATTTGAATTCACTTAAAACCACAGCATTCACAAGTGTTGGCAGCGGCACTATACTTCTTACAACAAATGCGGGAATATGGAAATTCAATGACGCGAATAACAACTGGTCATATTTTACAAACGGAATTAAGAACTCCCAAGGAAGATCAATGGCATTTAGTCAAAATGGAGATGTTGTGGTTGGTACCGATAATGGAATGTATCGTTCAACGGATGGAGGTAATACCTGGGCACATGCGGGACTTACTGATACGGCTATGATGTCAACCATTCTTTATGCGCCTGACGGAAGAATGTTCGCCGGAAATACGCATCCAACAGCTTCTCATATTTTTACTTCCATTAATAATGGAGCATCGTGGTATACTAACGAAACAGGATTTTCAAGTACGCGTTCAAGTGACTTTGATTATAACAGCCAGGGAAAGATCTTTATTGGAACGGGATGGGCAAATCCTATGCACTCATCCTCTGACGGGGTCAATTGGAACGGACCAAGCGGACCAACGCTAGGCTTCCTTCCTTCTTCGCTCGCCTTAGCTATTGCTATTAATTCAGTTGATGTGATCTTTGCAGGTACAGAAAATGATGGGGTTTATCGCTCAATAGACAATGGTGTATCTTACAGTTATATCGGTCTTGCAAATAATCCTTCCAACATCAGCGATATAAAAATCAGTCCAAATCAGGATGTCTTTGTATCACAAACACCTTTTACCGGTAACGGGAATGGGAATTTTTATCGTTCAAAAAATGGAGGAAATACTTGGAGTGCCAATTTAATGTCGACGCACGGATTACCGAATTGCATTTATATTGCAGGTCCTGATAGTATTTTTGTTGGCACTACCAAAGGAGTTTGGTTAAGTACAGACACAGCAAGTACATGGACATTACTCAACTCAGGATTGAATCCAGGCAATTTGATAATTCATACCCTTGAAATTGGTCCTGATGGTTACTTATATGCAGGTACCGCAGGAGCGGGGATCTATAAAAGCGCCAATAAAATTAAAGGTGGTACGTTAACTGGCGTAACTAAACATGTTTCACAGAATACACGAATGATGATCTATCCGAACCCCGCGAATGATCTGCTTAATTTTTCATCAGCCATCAAAGATTTAAAGATCTATAATTTGCTCGGCGAATTAGTCCTTCAAAAAGTGGGGGAATTAAATTCTGTATCAACTTCCAATCTCACCAATGGAATATATTTCATTCGAACAAACCAAGGCACACTTAAATTTATCGTAAAACATTAATTAAAAATTGATCATTATGAAAACAAAAAGCAACTTATTATTTGTGGCATTTACATGTTTATTCCTTTGTTCGGGCGCTCAATCATTTCCCTTATCTTGGACATCAAAAGGTGTTGGCGGTGGAGGCGCCATTGTTAATGCAGCTATTAGTCCATTTAATAATAACGAATTTTTTCTCACATGTGATATGAGTAATTTATTTCATACAACAGATTTTGGGCAAAATTATAGCATGACCCATTTTAATCAGTTGCAGGCACAGGTTAAAACAGAAGTTCAGTTCACCTCTTCACAACCAAAATTATTTGCTTTAAGTAAAACCACGGGCTATGTTCCTGTAAAAAGTTACAACGGAGGTACCAATTGGTTGGCCGCTACCAATCCTGCCACGTTAGGTTCTTTGTACCAGTATTTTGCCAGTTCCCATGATACAGATCAAGTAGTGATAAGTGATGCGCAAAAAATTTATTTTAGTAATACTGAAAACACAGCCGGACCAATTAGTTTCCCGATTATTCTTAATTATCCAAATGCTTACGGAGCGCATATTGCAGGCGTGTTTTTCGAAAATAAAGACACAGTTTATGTTTGCTCACACGATTCCTTGATTCGCACATTTAATGGAGGCCTAACATGGACAAATGTTAGCGCGGGCACATTTGGAATTCCTTCGAACGAACATATAGTTTCATTTAAAGGGGCAAAGCAAGGAGGAAAATGGGTTTTTTACTGTGTGACTATTCTGGCAAATGCTATTCAAAAAATATATAAGAGTTCTTCCGAAGATTACTCTTACTATAAAGGAGTTTATAAACTTAGTCAGGGACAAACGCAGTGGCTTTCAATTGGAAATAATTTGCCTAATCCTGCTACAGATAAAGTGTATTTACTTGGACTGGCAAATAACGACACATCGGTTGTGTATGTTGGCGGAAGCTCAACCTCATTTAGCGTACCAATCGGCGCTATCTTCAAATCAATGAACGGTGGAAATTCATTCACGAATGTATTTATTAATTCCGGCGCCTTCAATGCCAATTCAAATGTTACAACAGGATGGATAGGAAAACAGCTCTCCGCTACTGCAAGGTTCAAGTGGCACGGCATTTCTTACTTTTTAGCATTAACTGTAGATCCAAATAATTCCGGCAGGCTGATCTGCGGAGATCAATATGTTGCGCATACTAGCATAGATGGGGGCGTTAACTGGACCCAAGCTTATACTGATATTAATTATGATAATGCGCCGAGCACTTTACTCAACCAGACCCATAAATACAAAACCAGCGGACTTGAAACTACAGCCTGCTATTGGTTAACGTGGACAAGCCCCACTAATATTTTTGCTTCGTACAATGATATTTTAGCAAGGACAAGCACAGATGGAGGGCAGTTTTGGAGTTATGATATTTACGGGTTGGATACAACAGGAGGTTCAATAAATGACATTAATATGACTTTAGTTAATCCTGCAACCGGCTTAATATATGCCGCGGCAGGCGAGCAACCGGGCTCTAATGCTGATTATACCGATGCGAGGATCCTTCAATACCTAGGCAGACTTTCGGTTTCAGCAGACTCAGGAAAAACGTGGGTGGTACTTAAAAGGTTTTCGCACAGGGCTGTAACATCAATTGCATTAGACCCTAATTCAATTAACGGGATGTACGTAACTGTTATAGATATTCTTGGAGGAATTGGAGACGTTTATCATTGTACAGATGTTGTATCCAACTCCAACAGTTGGACAAGGTTGGCTTCTCCTCCTAGAACAGAGGGTAGAGCCTTACAAATTTTAGTTTTACAAAATGGTGATTTAGTTTCTGTTTATGGAACCAGAGATGTTAATCCAATATCGCCTAGCAATGTTTTCTCCGCAAGCTCCGGTGTTTTTTATAGCAATAACGGAGGCGCTTCATGGGCTGACGTAACCCCAATAGGCACCACAAAAGAAACCGTTAACGTTGAAATTGATCCGAACGATGCAACTGAAAGTACATGGCTGGCTTTTGCAGGAAATAAATGTACCTCACCCGGTGTTTTCAGAACAACGAACAAAGGGCAAACATGGACTCCGGTATATAATGGCGGGGTATTGTCAGGCAGCTTTCATCCTTCACTACCAAATGAGCTTTATATTTGTACTGAAATAAATGGATTGCAATACGCAACTAATACAAACAGCAATTCCTTTTCCATAACTCCAATAACATCTTATCCTTTCAGAAGGCCACAAAAAGTTTTTTTTAATCCTTATAATGTAAATGAAGTTTGGGTAGCAAGCTTTGGTAATGGATTTAGAATGGGGACGACTAATCTTAATACAGGAATTAAAAATCTAGAAAAAGAAAATACACTTACTGTAGTTTATCCAAACCCTGCCAATTCTCATATCACCGTAAAACTTTCTGTAAAAATAAAACCACAGGATAATTTAAGCATATACGATTTAATTGGACAACAAGTTTTAAGCTTAAACGGATTATCCGGCGAATCTGTTTTAATAAATACCACAACCCTGAGTTCAGGAACTTATATACTTAAAGTTAATACGGATGGCGTAAATCACACTTCTAAATTTATTATTTCAAGATAATTTAAAAAGATAAAAAAATTATGAAAATAAAACTTTTAGCAATAGCAATAGTATTTAGCGGGTGCATCACAGCTCAAAATTGTGCACAAACTTTTTATGGAAACCCAGCTTACGTTCCAATTAACGATTTAGGTGTTGGAGTTTGGAATGGTTTTACCGGGGGATTATACCCTAACGGATCAAATTTTATTCCAACCGCACACAAAACCGCAGGACTTCAATTGGCAAGTCAAATTCAGCCATTGGATGCAAATGGAATTCCTGATGCCATAAACGGAAAAATTGGTTTTATTTCAATTGGTATATCAAACGCAACATTAGCATTCAGCACATTTATACCACTTGGTAATTCCGATGCTTTAAAAAATCCTAAAGTACAAATAGTAGATTGTGCAGAAGGAGGGATGAGCATAGCAAAAATATCATATTCTACTGCTATTTCTTACAAACATTATTGGGATACAACTGTTGTTAACAGATTAGTAGCCGCAAATATTACAAATAAACAAGTGCAGGTAATTTGGTATAAAGAAGCTGATGGCGTAGGCAACACACCACCTACTCCACAAAATTATGCCGATTCATTAATTGCAGGTACTAAAAGAATAATGAATATACTAAAAGCAAAATTTCCAAATGCAAAAATTTGTTATTTAGCAAGTAGAATTTATGCCGGTTATGCCAACATAAATCTTAATCCAGAGCCATATTCATATTGGCAAGGATGGGCAATGAAATGGTTAATAGAAGATCAAATAAATAATAATTCAAATTTACAGTATAGCGGCGCTAACGCAAATTCGCCATGGCTTTGTTGGGGCACATATAATTGGGCTAACGGTACAATGCCAAGAAGCGATGGATTAACATGGGATTGCCCCACTGATTTTAATCCTGACGGAACTCACCCATCTATTACCGGCAGACAAAAAGTGGCCACTAAACTTTTAAATTTTTTAGACACGGATTCAACTGCATGTTGGTATAGAATTGGAGGCTGTCAAACAATTTCAAAACTAAATGATAATTATTTAAACAAATCTAATTTATTGGTTTATCCAAATCCGGTTGTTAATCAACTATCGTTTTCGGAAATACTCAATGACATTGAGATTTTTAATATTTATGGTAAAGTAGTTATGCCAAAAATAAAATCGGCAAAAAGTATTTCTGTGTCAGACTTACCAAACGGAATATATTTTTTAAATCATAAAAACGGCAATGTGAAATTTGAAGTACAAAACTAAAAAAAACAAAGACATGATAATCGATTATTTTACCGCAAACAAAAAAGTCTTACTTTTTAAAACTTTAATTAACAATGCCATCGGTGCCAAAAACTCATTGTTCCTGTTTTTTCTTATGACAGGGGTAAATTTTTTATATTCACAAAACTTAGTTCCAAATCCTAGTTTCGAACTCAATAGTTGCATTCCAAATGGGATATCCGCCTCACCTGTAAATTATAATAATTGTGTTACAAACTGGCAATGTCCCAATAATGTAAATAATTCAACGCCTGATTATTACCACACAAATTCAACTGCATTTTCAAATCAGGTTCCAACAAATCTTATAGGTACTCAATCTCCCAACAGCGGCAATGCTTACAGTGGGATTATA
>JAWXAS010000055.1:0-20100 GCA_034439635.1 Bacteroidota bacterium
AGGGATTATTCGTTTCACTCATGATCCCTTGAACTCCCGTAGTCACAATATAAAACGTCCGCTAACGCGTACGATTTTTAATTTTATAATTCGCTTATGAAAGCAAAGCTTTCAACGCTACTGATAAAATTAATAAAAGGCGCTAAAAAGCGCCTTTTATATTTATCCGCGGAGAAAGAGGGATTCGAACCCCCGGTACCTTACGATACAACAGTTTTCAAGACTGCCGCATTAGACCGCTCTGCCATTTCTCCGGGGCAAAGATAATAAAGAATTTTAATTCCAAATGATTTTATTTACTTGAAAGGAACGTTTCTTGGTTCAGTGATTTGAAACTATTTATGAAGCGGAGACTGAGGGATTCGAACCCTCGATACGCTTGCGCGTATACACGCTTTCCAAGCGGGCTCGTTCGACCACTCTGACAAGTCTCCTTTTTAATTTATTCCTAAGTTGTCAAAAATACTCTTTATTTTTCTTCTTCCTGCACCACTTTTATAATACAATTCTCTCTTTCTTGCTTCTTTGTATCCATCAATTTCTTCTTGAAAAACTATTCTCCAAGGTCTATATTTTTTTTGTGCTTGCCACCGCTCCGGAATTATGTGTCTCTAATCTTTCTAAAGGATTTTCAGAAAAACCAACATAAGTTTTTCTGAAGGCATCACTAAATAATATATAAATCTTGTATTTCATTTTAACTCACGCTTTCTCCGCCCGCCTTTGACGGGCGAGACCTCGCCCCAAAGGGGCGGGCAAGCGGGCTCGTTCGACCACTCTGACAAGTCTCCTTTTTTTTGGAGCGCAAATATAGGTAAAAGAAAATGTAATCACCCACCGCAATTGCATGGAGCACTGAAATAGATCTTTGTTTTTGGGATCTGATTTTGCAAAGCTTCTTGTTTTGTTTTAGAGATCATGATGTTTCGCAGATCCAACGACTTTAAGTTATTCAGTTGGTTCATACTGGCAGGAAAATCATCTAAGTTATTATCCCAAAAATCGGCGTGCTGTAAATTCGTTAATCTTCCAAAACTATAAGGTAAAGTGGCAATTTCGTTTTGATTAAAATTAACGTATTTCAAATTTTCCATGTCGCCAATATTTTTTGGCAATGTTTCCAAATCGGTTTTGCTACAAATAAGAAATTGCAATTTTCTAAGCGTTACAATACTGTCGGGCAAGTTTTTTATGGTGTTTTTGCTTATATCTAAATACTGCAAATTCTTAAATTGAAGAATTTCCATTGGAAATGTTTTGTACTTTTTTTTGCGCAGGCTCAATCTTACAACATTTTCTTTATTGGCAAGTGCAACCGTAAGGTCGGTGTACTCATCGGCTTGCATTACAGCAGCCGAATCTAAAAGTTCGGTTTGTGCAAACGAGCAACTTAGGCTTAAAATAAAAAGTATACAATGAATTTTAAGCATGTTGGCTAAGCTCATCAAGTAATTTTATACAATTTTCTTTATCGCGTTTCAATTGAGCTTTCAGTAGTTCAATGGTTTCAAACTTCACCTCATCTCGTAATCGTTTCATGAACGAAACACGGATATTGCTATGGTAAATGTCTTTCTCAAAGTTAAATATATTAACTTCAATTTTTACCAATTCATCGGTGTCGGTTGTTGGATTTTTACCAATACTTAACATTCCATAAAATTCTTCCTTGTTTAATTGAACTCTCACAAGGTAAACGCCAATAGCCGGGATCATTTTATCTGGGTCGTTCGTTTGTAAATTTGCAGTAGGATAACCCAAAGTTCTTCCCAATTGTTTTCCTTTTACAACCGATCCTGTGATAAAAAATTCGTGCCCAAGGTATTTATTGGCTAATTCAACATCTCCTTTTTCAAGCGCTTGGCGGATCTTGCTTGAGCTTACATTGATATGATCTATATCCTGAACACTTATTTCTTCAACCGCGTAATTGAATTCCTTCGAATAGTTTTGCAGTGTTTTTATATCACCATCTCGGTTCTTTCCAAATTTATGATCGTATCCAATGATCAGATATTTCACTTTCAAACTTTTCATTAAAATATCTCTTATATAAGCCTGTGCTTCCATTTGAGCAAACGCCTTGCTAAATGGATAAACTACAGTTATATCAATGCCATTTTGATCTAAAAGGGCTAATTTCTCATCGGTTGTGGTTATTAATTTGAGGTCTTTTTGTTCCGGAAAAAGTACTTTTCGCGGATGTGGATCAAATGTTAAAATAACCGAATTCAACCCTGTTCTTTGTTTTAATTCGTTTAGTTTTTTTAGAATTTTTTGATGCCCCAAATGAACGCCATCAAAGGTGCCAATGGTAAGGATGCAAGGCTTCTCTATCCTAAAGTTTTCGGTGTATCTAACGGCTAACATGGTGCAAAAATAAACTATTCATTTTTATTAACAAGATAGTGTTTTTATACGTAAAAATCTGTATTTTTGTGCCCAAATTTTAAAAGGAAAATTCCATGTCTAAACAAATTGGCAAAATATCTCAAGTTATTGGTCCGGTGATCGACGTTAGTTTTGATGTTGAAGTAGGAACATTACCAAATATCTTAGATGCTCTTGAAATTGTGCGTTCTAACGGGCAAAAATTAATTCTTGAAGTTCAACAACACATTGGCGAAAATTCGGTAAGAACGATCGCGATGGATAGTACCGATGGTTTATACCGCGGTATGGAAGTTAAAGGAACGGGAAACGGTATTCGTATGCCAATTGGCGATCAAGTTAAAGGTCGTTTATTTAACGTTGTGGGTGAGGCAATTGATGGTATCAATGTTGTGAAAAATGATGGTGGTCATTCGATTCACCGTCTTCCTCCAAAATTCGAAGATCTTTCCACATCATCAGAAGTTCTATTTACAGGTATCAAAGTAATTGACCTTATTGAGCCATATGCAAAAGGTGGTAAAATTGGTTTGTTTGGTGGTGCTGGTGTAGGTAAAACGGTATTGATCATGGAATTGGTAAATAACATTGCTAAAGCATATTCAGGTTTATCAGTATTTGCCGGAGTTGGTGAGCGTACACGTGAAGGAAATGACCTTCTTCGTGAGTTCATTGAGTCTGATGTAATTAAATATGGTGACGAATTCAAACACAGCATGGAAAAAGGAGGCTGGGATCTTTCTAAAGTAGATATAAAAGCTTTAGCAGAATCAAAAGCAACTTTAGTGTTCGGTCAAATGAATGAGCCTCCTGGGGCTCGTGCTCGTGTAGCTTTATCTGGATTAACATTGGCAGAATATTTCCGTGATGGAGATGGTTCTGGTCAAGGAAAAGATATTTTGTTTTTCGTAGATAACATTTTCCGTTTCACTCAAGCGGGTGCTGAGGTATCTGCCTTGTTAGGTCGTATGCCTTCGGCGGTAGGTTACCAACCAACACTTTCTACAGAAATGGGTGTGATGCAGGAACGTATTACCTCAACTAAAAGAGGGTCTATTACATCGGTACAAGCGGTTTACGTGCCTGCCGATGACTTAACCGATCCGGCTCCTGCAACAACATTTGCTCACTTAGATGCAACAACTGTATTAAGCCGTAAAATTGCTGAGTTAGGAATTTATCCTGCGGTGGATCCTTTGGATTCTACTTCACGTATCTTATCTCCAACAGTTATTGGCGAAGCGCATTATAATTGTGCTCAACGTGTAAAAAGCATATTACAACGTTACAAAGAATTACAAGATATCATTGCCATTCTTGGTATGGATGAATTAAGTGAAGATGATAAATTAGTTGTGTCTCGCGCTCGTCGTGTTCAACGTTTCTTATCTCAACCATTCCACGTTGCTGAGCAATTTACAGGATTAAAAGGTGTATTGGTTACAATTGAAGATACTATTAAAGGATTTAATATGATCCTTGATGGTAAAGTAGATCAGTATCCAGAAGCTGCATTTAACCTTGTAGGTAATATTGAAGAAGCAATTGAAAAGGGCAAGAAAATTTTAGAAGAAAGTAAGTAATGTGATGATGAGTTGATTAGAGAATTAGCTAATTATCTCATCAGAAAATCAGCTAATAAAAACAATGAAACTAGAAATACTAACACCAGATAAAAAATTATACGACGGAAATGTTAAGTCTGCTGTATTTCCGGGAACAGAAGGAAGCTTTGGTGTTTTGAATAATCACGCACCATTTGTTAGTACTTTAAAAGCCGGAACAATTAGCATTACCGAAGATAACAACGAGAAAAAAGAATTTGTTATCAAAGGCGGAGTGGCCGAGATCAAGCATAATGCGGTTATTGTTTTAGCCGACTAAATTTTATATGTAAACACGATAAAGGGTCCCGATCACTAAAATGGTCGGGATTTTTTGTTTATCAACGGATGATAATTTTCTGTGACCAGTTTTCTTTGGGGCTTGTTACCGTTACAAAATATACGCCTTCACTCAATGTGGATAGATCAATCGCTTGTACTTTTAAAGGATCAAAACCAAGGATCATTTTTCCATTAAGGTCGAATAATTGAACTTTGCAGTTTTCAAATTTTTCAAAATTACGGGATCTCAAATGACGATCACTAACAAAGATTGAACCAGTATGGCTTGAACGACTTTGGGATTCATAAATTCCGCTTGCAATAGTATAGTAAACTGTGATAATAAATCCTTGAGTGATATACATGTCTAAATTTCCAACTGATGTTGCATGCATTTTAAGATCGAAGCCAAAGCCAACCGCGTTAATGTCAACTGGGGTCCAAGTTGTGCTCCAAAGGTCACCTGTTCCTCCAAAATTCTCAACGGTTGAAACGGTTTGGTTGTAAGGCCCGGTTACTGCCATTTTATTTGCACCTGAAGGAACGCCTCCTTTTAATAAACTTACTAAAGTGTCGTTAAGTGCTGTGGGATGTGTAAATACATGATTGTGATTGAACGTTACATGAATTCCGGTTATGGTTGCGTTAGACGGGATACTGAATCCATAATTGCTAGATTTAAGGTCTTTTGTAAAGCCAGGGCCACTTATCATTATGGTTGGGTTAAATGCGGTTGTTGTATTCCAGCTGTAAGATCCTGAGCAAGTAATGCAGTTAGCGATCACCGACGAATTATTAATTGAATTTTGCGATTGTAAATGTGTGATCGTACAAAAGATAAATAAAGTAAATAGTTTTTTCATAATCAAATTGAGTTTAAATAATATACAATATTAACAGATTTATAGAAGAATAAATATGTTCAACTATTGAAATTGAGTAAGCTAATGCTATTAGTTAGGCAATAACAAATTTTGTGGAGAATTGAGCATTATCATTATCTTTATCACATGAGCAAGGAACGCAAATACCCCGAAGGATTATTTTTTTTGGTGTTCACCGAGTTTTGGGAACGTTTTGGTTATTATTTAATGATAGGCATTTTTATGCTGTACATGACCAAGCCCACCGACGAAGGCGGATGGGGTTGGGATAACGCTACAGGTGCCGATATATTTGGAACATTTATTGCGCTTGTTTACCTAACGCCTTTCATGGGAGGATTGTTGGCAGATCTTAAACTCGGTTATCGATTTTCCATCACTCTCGGCGGAATTTTAATGGGTATAGGATATATTTTACTTGGTGTTCACGAAAAATGGGCGTTTTATACAGCATTGGCTGTGATGATATTTGGGAATGGATTTTTTAAACCTAATATCTCTACGTTGCTCGGTAATTTGTACAACGATCCGCGTTTTAAAGCCAAAAAAGATCTTGGATATAATATTTTTTACATGGGCATAAATGCAGGTGCGCTTATTTGCAATTTTGTGGCGGCTTATATGCGAAACAAATATGGTTGGCAAGGTGCATTTACCGCAGCTGGTGTTGGAATGTTTGTTGGCGTGATTACTTTTTGGATGGGAAACAAATATTACAAGCACGTGGATGTACGAAAAGAACCTAGTCCCGAAGATAAACCCATGTTGATGCGATTTGTGAAAGTATTGGGTGTAGCAGTTACATTTGGAATTTTAGGATGGATAATCCCCGGAAGTATAATGGGTAGTGATAGCACCGATGCATTCTTTTTAGCGTGCGTACCTGTGATATATTTTTATTACACGGTTTATAAGAGCGTGAGCGAAGAGGAGAAACCAAATTTAAAGACCATGTTCACCATATTTTTTATTGTGATATTATTTTGGGCAGTATTTAAACAAAACGGAACCGCGTTAACTACCTACGCAGAATATTATACCGATAGAGAAATGCCTAAGGAACTTTTATCGACAACAAAAACTTTGTATTTGAATGATTCGGTTGTTGCTAAAAGTAAAATGCGCGATCAATATGATGAGCAATTTAGAAGGATCAGAGATGAAAAAGGGGAGGTGATCAAATGTGATGATTATCCAGCATACTTTAAAAACTTGGATACAGAAAAATACCCACCTCCTGGCGGGAAACTTTTTTTAATAAATACAGAGTTGTTCCAGTCGATCAATCCATTTTTTGTGGTGGTGCTTACGCCAATACTTATTTTCTTCTTTTCAATACTTCGAAAGAGGGGTAAAGAACCAACTACAGCAACAAAAATCGCATATGGTTTGCTCATTAGTGCCTTATCGTGTTTAGTAATGGTTGTTGCAATTCCAATGACTGCTAATGGAATGGAAAAGGCCAGCGGCTGGTGGCTGGTGGCCTGCTACGGCGTGGTTACTATTGGAGAACTGCTTTTGAGTCCAATGGGATTATCGATGGTTTCAAAATTATCACCTGTGCGTTTAACTGCTCTAATGATGGGTGGTTGGAGTTTGGCAACTTCACTAGGAAATAAATTAAGTGGCGTATTGGCTAAGAACTGGGATAAGTTTGATGATAAGGCAAATTACTTTTGGTTGAATTTTGGGTTGTTGATGTTTGCTGCGATCATTTTATTTTTCCTTCTCAAGAATTTGAATAAGGTATTTAAACAAAGTTAGAATTATGATTGACGAAGTACGAGTTTTACAAACACAGATTCGTCATTCAAACCTCGTCGTTCGTAATTACTTGTAGATGTTCTGCAAATACACTGCATAATCGTAAAGATAGATCTTAATGGCATCGTAGTTCATTAATGCATTAACGTTTTTCTGATAATATTTTTTGTAAGCGTGTTTGTCGGTCCAATTATCTTCCAGTAATTTATCATATACTTCGTTAGTATAGGTCATCAATTGATAACCAAATCCGGCCTCAATCGAATATAAGTTAACATCCTTGTTCAATTCCTTTGATCGTTTGATCGAGTATTTTTTAAAGCGCATTCCAATCACTTCAAAAAAACCAAGGGTGCTATACTCTTGTATTAAACTTATTTGTTTGCTTATTAATGCAATTTTAGAATCAACACTTAGTTTTTCAAATGTTACAGTATCTATCAATGATCCTGCTTTGGAGCTAAAAATGATGGTATAAACTCTTTCTTCAGGCACAGCAATCACGTCAATTGGTTTCGGTTTTACGTCGGCTACACGATGTGTTTTTTCAGATTTGATCCTGATCTTTTTATATTCTAGATTTTTATAAAAGCAAAGCACATAATTAAAATAGTTTTTGTACTTGATCATAGGATCGGTACGCTTAATACTTAAATGATTGGTATCAACGCTAAATGTATTGATGATAGAATCGGTAAGGTTTTTGTAATACAGATTTTGCGTTTGCGCTTTAGTTAAGGCAGGCGTTGAAACAATAATAAAATATAAGATTATCTTTTTCAAAATAGGATTCAAAGATAACAAATTATTCTGTACCTATTTCGGCATCATTTCCTGGGCTTTTTTGGCGTAAAACCCCTTGTTATTGGCAACTTTGTTGAGTAAATTATTGGCTTCCTTGTCCCTGTTGGTCTTTAAAGCCGTAAGTGCAAGATAAAAGGCTGTTTCTTCTTCAAAAACATTTATTTTATGGGAGTAGCTCAACTTTAATTGCTTATAGGCATCTTCGTGATTTTTCAAATAGTAATAGCACATACCTCGGTAAAATTCGCAGTTAACGTCGTTTGCACTATACTCGCTAATAAGGTCAAGTAAAGTAATGCATTGCGAATAATCCTTTTCTTTAAATAAGCGCATTGCATCTTTAATAACATCGTGAAGATAATATGCGCGATACGGCATTTGAGAAGCAGGGTCTTGGTTGTCTCGTAAATTTTTATTGGCTTCTAAATTTCCGTGTACAACTAAACGCTGAGGTGTTTTAAAATAGTAGCCATTATAATTGGCAATTTTAAGATCGTACAAATAAATATAAGGAGCATTAGGGCTATATTTTATATCGAGGTTGTTGGCATCTGTTGAGTTATCTATAACAGCAATTTCATTAATGATAGCCAGATGTTCGGCTTTGCCAAAACTTAAGGAGCTATCGAGCTCAGTGGGTTCCACAAATTTTTCGGTAGGCCATGGTTTTGTTTTTTTTGCTTTGCCGGCAACATCAATAGTGTCGAGGTTAATTTGCTGTATGATGTTTTGTTTTGTTTTTTCTGCCAGCAATTCATAGCGCGAAGGGAAAAGGATAGGAGCGTTGTATATCATAAAGAAAAAAGTAATGCCAAGGAATAAACTAATAGCAACAACAAGGAAAGTATTTCCAGTTAAAGCGTGGGTTCCCGACCTTGCTTTTATTTTTTGCTTTAACTTCTCCACATCTTTTTCAGAATCGGGAAATCGATCGTATCCCAACTCGGCCAAATGTTCAAGGTCGTTGTTTATGTTCTTGTTATGCGGCATTTGTATCTTTATGATCTAATATGATCTGTTTTAAATTTCGTTTTCCGTTTTGTATATAACTCTTCACTTCATTCAAGCTGTATCCTGTTGATGCGGCAATTTCTTGATAGCTTTTATTCTTTAAAAAGAACAATTCAATACATTCTTTTTGTTTAGCGTTAAGTTTACTCAAGTACACCGGCAACTTCTCTATCAATTCCTCATTACTTAAACTTGCTAAGTAATTTTCTTCTTGTTCATCGGGGGCTTCTAGTTCAAATCCAAAATGTCCATCTCGGTAACTAAATCGAGTTTTGTTTTGTCTAATAATATTAATGCAATGATTTCTTACCACAAAACTCAGCCAACCCTTAAAGTTCTGTACATCCTTTTTCTTTAACTCCACTATCAATTTCTCAAAGATCTGCATTACTGCATCCTGTGCTTCGGCTTTATCTTTAAAAAAGAACAAGCAGGCCCCATAAACCGTTTTCACGTGCTTTTCGAAGAGTTCACCTATCAAGGCCGTATTACCGGTGTCTTTATAGGCTTTTATGATCTCTTCATCGCTTTGGTATGACTGCTTTTTAAAGAGCCACATAAGTGCTTTTAATAATAGACAAGATAAATTAAATATTCCATAAAAATAAATGAATAAATTTTTCTTATGGAAAAGGCCTTGCTTTCCGTCTTATTATCAAACAGAGCGCCCTAATTAATAACTAAAAATAAAACATAAAAATGAAAACAATTAAATTAATGGCCTTTTTAATACTTGTAAGTATTACGGCCGCAGCTCAGCAAACCTATGGTGAGATAAGAGGTGTGCTTAAAAATGAACTCAAAGAAAAGGTGTCTTTTGCAACAGTAAAGATCTTGCAAGATAATCAACTGATCGGTGGAACAGAAAGCGACGTTGAAGGAAATTACAAATATAAACCGCTTGAGCCGGGTTTGTATGATGTAATGGTTATTGAAGCGGGACACAAATCAAAAAGAATAAATGGTGTAAAGGTTGTGCCCGGCGAGGCTACGTATTTGAATATTAAAATGAGTTCAAATACATTTGGCGATGTGGTTGTGGAAGGAAAATTAATAATTGAGGATTATACCAAAACCGGTGCCGAGACCAATGTTTATAGCATGGCGAGTTTAGATGCTACGGAGTTAATGCAAAATTCGGCCTTTGAGCGTGGAGGTGATCTGATGTCAATTTTACCAACCTTAACTTCTGATGTACTAGAAGCTCCAGATGGAGGATTTCATTTTAGAGGCGGTAGAAGTGATGCGAATGCCATATTTATTGATGGTGTAAAAGCGCTCGACATGGGAACTATTCCTGCTTTATCTCTTGAAAATGTTACCGTTTTTACCGGAGGTGTTCCGGCAATGTACGGTGATGTAATGGGAGGTGTGATAATTGTAACTACAAAAAGTTATTTCAGCGGTATTAGAGAGAAGAATATGCGAAACCGTAAGATGGCTGAAAAGCGACAGGAGAAAAAAGAAAAAGAAGAAGAGGAAAAAGAAAAAGCGAGTGGGGTTATATTTCAATAAAAAAAGAGCCGCTAAATGCGGCCCTTTTTTATTTACCATTGTCAAAGATCCTTTGGTGACAAATCAAAAATCCTTTCAGATCTTTATTAAGGAGTAATTAAACCAAATAGTATCACGATGTAACCAATCGGTTAAGATCATATCAGTAGTTTCTGTTAGATTAAACGAGATTAAATGATGCTTTAAACCCTTATTCCGATGATACACACATCATCTACCTGCTGTAGATCGCCTTTCCATTCATGAAATTTACCAACGAGTACTTTTTCTACTTCTAGCATTGGTTTATCACTATGATTCTTTAAAAGTTCCTGAAGCGGTTTATAGTTGAATTTTTTCCCTTTCTCACCACCAAATTGATCAGGAAATCCATCCGTAAAAATATAAATGATATCATTTTTTTCAAGTTGTACTTTGTGGTTGGTGAAATCCTTCAATTCTTTTCCTGATGAACCAATAGGTTGTTTGTCGGCATTTATTTGTCGTAATTCTCTACCACGTATCAACCATAAAGGATTATTGGCTCCTGCAAACTCAAGGTTTGTAAGATCTTTATCAAAAACACAGATGGCTATATCCATCCTATCCTTGTTATCCAAGTAATTTCCTTCCTGTTTCAGTGAATGGATAACGCGCGTCCTCAATTCATATAGTATCAGGGCAGGGGTGGTGATCTCCTTTTCATGAACGATCTCATTTAAGAAGGCGTTCCCTACCATACTCATAAATGCACCTGGTACACCGTGTCCTGTACAATCGATGGCCGCAATTATGCGTTTATTATTTTCTTCACCAAACCAATAGAAGTCACCACTCACAATATCTTTTGGCATAAGTAATACAAAGGCATCAGGGAACAAACGGTACTTCAATTCTTTTGCGTGAAAAAATGGCTTGTTGGATCACCTTGGCATAATTGATGCTGTCAGTAATATCCTTGTTTTGTTCGGCAAGCCGGATATTAATGAGCTGTTTTTCCTTGTTGCTTTTGTAAATAAAGAAAGAGAAAATGAGTAGCGCTAGCAAAATGATCATCACCGAAAAAATCATAATGCGTTGGCGGTTAAGATCCGATTCTCTCTTGGATAATTCAAGGTCGTTAATGGTTTTGTTCTTGGTAAGAAGTTCTATTTCTTTATCTTTTTTAAAGCTTTCGTATTCCACCTGCATTTTATTGATGTTCTCTCCGTTCTCCAAGGCTTGAAGAGAATCTTTTATGATCTGCGAGCGACGAAATGTGGAGTATGCATTGAAAAAATCCTTTTTAACGGCGTAAAGTTCCGTTGAAATTTTTAAAATCGTGAGATGGAGATCCATTGTGAATTTCTTTGTATTCAGGTCCTCGGCTTTTTTTAGAAAATCACTCGCTTTATCAAGTTGGGGTATTTCCAAATAAGCCGAAGCTATATTGCAATATACAAGTATCAACTCTAGGGTATCGCTTCTTTCAAAACTGATTTGCCTACACTTGTCATAATTTTCCAGAGCTTGATTATATAAACTATTATCTTTCTTTTTTTTGGCGATCATGCAAAGAGAATTCCCTATGTTATTGTACGCTGAAGTAAGATCTTGACCGTTAATTTTTTTTTAATGACGATGCTTTTTTCAAAATATTCCAGAGCTTTATAGTAATCATTTAATATATGGAAACTAAGTGTGCCCATATTATTTAAAGCTCTTGCCGTTAATTCATCTGAGTTTATTTTTTGAGCCACTTCAAGATTGAGTATAAAATACTCGAGGCTTTTCTTTACGTATTCCTTGTTATTGCTTATATCAGCTATTGTGTAATATTCTATTCCAATGTATTGATAAGTGGCCGCTATTTCTGTGGAAGGTTTATTGAGATCAAAGAGTTTCAATGCAGAAAGATAGGCGGTAATAGCATTATCATGTTTTAAAGTGAAGATCCTTCCGTTTTCGCGAAAAGCCAAGGCCTGGTAGAATTTATTATTGCTTGCCTTGGCAAAGATATTCAGCGAGTCAATATAGCTCTGTGATGAATCCAGATTGCGCTTTGACGCATAGCTCATGGTTTTTCTGTGGTAATAAAAATATATTCCTTCAAGGTAATTTTGTTTGAACGAGGGTTGCCTGATGCTGTCAAATGTGGCTTTAGCCTCCGGTTTTTTATGGATGTATTTGTACCGCCTGATCAAAGTATTCACTAGGGCCGTATCTTTTGCAGCAGAGCCAAAGCAAGAACTACTTAAGCAGAATAAAAGTATTAGGGCGGTGATCGTTCGTATAAAGATGCTGTTTAGCATTTATCCTGGCTTAGAGTAAATATATACTTATTTTCTAAATAGGCTTAGTTATTTTTTTTAACATGAATTCATCTATGATATCTTTTATAAAAACATCAAAATTCTCTTGAAACGCTATTTCGTTCCTTTTAAAAAGCGGCACAGAGGCATTTAGCATTACCCCATGATTAATGCGATGTGATAAATGAAATAGTACTTTTTCAATACCTTCTATTTTTGAGTAAGCAAAGTAGATATTATTAGATAATACGTAGGATAAAAACCGTTCACTATTCTCGGGAAGTACTTGTTTGTTCTTTTCATAAATACCATAAACGTGAGAAGTAAATTCGGCAAGATTTTTTGACGAATAGCTTAAAAAATTCTTGGCTAATAAATGATCAAAATAAATATCGACTAATACACCGCTGTATTTTTCAAATCCATCATAGAACAAGCGTTTACTTTGTTTAAAGGAAGGGTGTTCGTCGGTAAATTGATCGATTTTTCTATGCAAGTAGACGCCTTTTTTTATCTCTTCGCTTAAATGATTGAAATTATTTCCACGTATATGATCGGCAATAAAATTACCAAGCAATAAACCTTCATCGTTATTTGATAAATATGCGTGGGCCAAGTAATTCAATTTAGAGCGAGTATAAAAAATAGTTATTCATGATTTTCTGCGTCTTTTACGTTCCTGCTTCGTTGCTTCCCTTACCAGGCCACCGCTTGGTATGCCCTGCGGGAAGCGTCTCGCATCAATGCAAAAATACTTGAAAATCAAAGAAAACCTATTTTTTATACACACTCTTACTAATTTACTTAAATTTATACGATGAATGTTTTTATAGCCAACATAAATGGCAATGCCGCAAATTTAACCCCAGAAGAGAGCTGGCATTGCTTTAAAGTGCTGCGTTGCAAAGTGGGCGACCAGATCCATATCATCGATGGCCTTGGCGCTGCTTATAAAGGAGTATTGATGTTAGCCACAGAAAAACAATGCGTGGCAAATATCACCGAGGGGCCTATTTATCAATCGAAGCGAAATTATTATTTGCATTTGGCAATAGCGCCAACCAAACAAATAGATAGAATAGAGTGGATGATAGAGAAAGCTGTAGAAATTGGTATTGATGAATTGTCATTTATAAAATGTAAGAATAGCGAGCGCATGAATATCAAGATCGATCGTATTCAAAAAATAGTAGAAAGCGCTGTAAAACAAAGTAAGCAGGCTTGTATTCCGAAAATTAATGATATAACCGACTTTAAAAATATGTTAGCATCCGAATCGCACATAAAACTCATAGCGCATTGCGAAGAAAGTGATAAGGGAAATTTAAAGGATCTTAACTTAGCTGGTAATTCTATTTGTGTGTTAATTGGTCCGGAAGGTGATTTTACAATCCAAGAAATTGAAGAGGCACAAAAGGCAGGTTTCAAGGCTGTGAGTCTTGGGAAAACCAGGCTGCGAACCGAAACTGCCGGTTTATACGTTGTACATGCTTTGGCAATTTTAACATAGCTTTGCATTCCAAAAACTTGAAGTTCTTTCAGTTTTTTCTTACTTTCGTCATGAAAAATGTTTAAAACAGCGGGCGCCATATTTTTTCTTGTTGGATTTTTGTTCTTCAGCTTTGCAAGTACTATTTGCTTAACAAGTAAAATGAAGGCTCAGGAAGTTGCTGCATTGATCGGCACTATTGCCGAAGAAGAAGATGAGACCGAAAAAGATTCAAAATCCGAATCGGATGACTTTATTGAGTTATTGGAGGCTATAGAATTTGATTACGTTATAGTTGCTAATCGTTGCATTTCGCACAGTGTTGATCTAATGCCGGTGTTTAACCCCAACATTCTGATCCAGCCTCCCGAAGCATTTACTGTATAATTTTCAGAACACAATTTCTATTATTAATGTCGCCTAACTCTACGAGGTGATCTGTGTCTGATTAATTAATTCTTTTTAATTATTAAAAGTTCAATCATCTTTTTTGGCGCTAAAAATTAATTGCAGTAAAATGTTTAAACCATCAACAATAAAATACGATCTAAAGGCGGGGCTGGTAGTTTTCCTTGTAGCACTGCCATTGTGTTTAGGTATTGCACTAGCGCAAGGCGCTCCATTGTTTTCAGGAGTTATTTCCGGAATAATTGGTGGTATTGTAGTAGCCGCTATCAGCGGTTCCAAATTATCGGTAAGTGGCCCTGCTGCTGGTTTAACAAGTATTGTACTGGCATCAGTTACTACGCTTGGTTCTTTTGAAGCATTTTTACTTTCGGTTAGTGTAGCCGGAATTATTCAAATTATTCTTGGTATATGTAAAGCAGGGATCATTGGTTATTATTTTCCAACTGCCGTGATCAAAGGAATGTTATCGGCTATTGGAATTATTTTAATAATGAAACAGATTCCTCATTTTCTTGGCGATGACAAAGATCCGGAGGGCGATGAGACATTTTTTCAGGTAGATAATGAAAATACATTCTCTGAAATTCTAAGAACCTTCGATTCACCAAACATAGGCTCTATGATAATTGCGAGTGTATCACTTTTTATTTTAATTGCGTGGCAGTGGAAAATAATTAGGAACAATAAACTACTAAGTCAAATACCTTCAGCGCTTTTAGTAGTAATAGTAGCCATAGTGATAGATGTTATTTTTAATAGATTCTTTCCTGATATTGAGGTAAAAGATGAACATCTTGTGAAACTCCCTGTGTTTACTGGTCCGGTAGATTTTTTCGGATCACTTTTGCATCCCGATTTTACGGCTTGGAGAAATCCAAAAGTGTATGAAATAGCTTTTATTATTGCTGCAGTAGCTAGTTTAGAAACCTTACTTTCATTAGAGGCTGTAGATAAATTGGATCCTAATAATCAGGTTTCACCAACTAATCGTGAACTTATTGCGCAAGGTATTGGTAATTTATTCAGTGGTTTGGTAGGCGGACTTCCCATCACTTCGGTGATAGTGCGGAGTTCGGCAAATGTAAATGCGGGTGGTAAAACTCAAATGTCGTCTATTTTTCATGGCGTATTGTTTTTAGTGGCTATTTTCGTTTTGCCCAATGTGCTACAGCTAATTCCTTTATCAGCGCTGGCTGCTGTATTAATTATTACAGGTTACAAATTAGCGCGACCCGGATTATTTAAAAGTATTTATCGTCAGGGTTTGGATCAGTTTTTACCCTTTGTTATAACCATTTTAGTTATGCTGTTCACCGATCTGCTGAAAGGTGTTACGGTTGGTATATTAATAGCCATCTTCTTTATTTTAAAGCAAAATTATAAACTGCCGTTTAAAATAATAAAGGAAAACATTGATGGAAGATGGAATTATTTTATTAAACTTTCGCAAAATGTAACGTTCATTAATAAGGGGAAGTTCATAGAGTTGTTTAAATCCATTCCTCCAAGGGCCATAGTTCATATCGATGGCGGTAGAGCTACATTTATTGATAAAGATGTTTTGGAAATAATAAGCATTTTTAAGCAATCTAGCCATATTCATAAAATTAATGTGATACTAGAAGAAGTAGAGGAAGTGGATGTATTAAGTAATCATTAACGCATAAAGATTTTTATGAATTATAAGATTGGCCAATAAACATTACAGAACAAAATATTATACAGAGAATAAGAAAACAATAAAGTAAACCTATGACAAAACAAATAATAAATTATGGAAAAGAGTTATAATAGATTAATAGAAGGTAACAAATCGTTCGCCGCAACAAAACGCATAAAGGACCCTGAGTATTTTAAAAAACTATCTGTTGGGCAAAAGCCCGAATATCTTTGGATAGGGTGTAGTGATAGTCGGGTGCCAGCTAATGAAATCACTGGCACTGAAAGTGGAGAGATATTTGTTCATCGCAACATTGCCAATTTGGTGATCCATACCGATGTGAACGCAATGAGCGTGATAGAATATGCTGTAAATGTTTTAGGTGTGAAACATATTATTGTTTGTGGACATTACGGTTGCGGAGGGGTAAGAGCTGCTGCTGGAAACGGTTCTTACGGTATTGTTGACTCATGGTTAAGGAATATCAAAGATGTTTATCATGAACATAAAAAGGAACTGGACGCAATAGATGACTTTGAAAAACGGATAGATAGGTTAACCGAATTGAATGTAGTGTATCAGGTAAAGAACCTTGCAAAAACTCGAATTGTACAACAAGCATGGCATTCGGGAAAAAAACTTGAGATCCATGGCTGGGTGTATGGCTTAAATAGTGGTTTGATAACCGAATTGAATACGCTTTGCGATGAAAAAGGAGATATAGACGATATTTACCATTATGATATTTAGGATATAGGTGTGGTTGTGTTATGTGTAAACAAAACAGCCTTTCCATTTCGGAAGGGCTGTTGTTTTTTTAACCATAACTAGATGCTTGAAAAATTCACTCATCCATTTCTTATAAACCATAAATCCCCATTTATGGCAAACTAAACTAAAAAGTTTTACTATTATTCAGTGCCGGCTGCAGCTTCTGCAATGGCAGCTTTTATTTTGTTCTCAATTTCCTCTGCGAGATCAGGATTTTCGGCGAACAATGATTTTACAGCATCGCGCCCTTGTCCCAATTTTGTATCATCGTAAGCAAACCAAGATCCACTCTTTTTAATGATGCCTTTTTCAACACCAATGTCAATGATCTCACCAACTTTACTGATGCCTTCACCAAATATGATATCGAATTCGGCCATACGGAACGGCGGAGCAACTTTATTTTTTACAACTTTTACTCTTACTCTATTTCCCGCTACCACATCGCCCTCTTTTAATTGACTTATCCTGCGGATATCCAAACGTACAGAGGCGTAGAATTTTAATGCATTACCACCGGTTGTTGTTTCGGGGTTACCAAACATGATGCCGATCTTTTCGCGCAATTGATTGATGAAAATACAGCAACAACCTGTTTTACTAATGGTGCCTGTAAGTTTACGAAGGGCCTGACTCATTAAACGTGCCTGTAAACCCATTCTGCTATCACCCATTTCGCCTTCAATTTCAGCTTTGGGAGTTAATGCAGCAACCGAGTCAATAACCACCAAGTCAACGGCACCACTGCGAATTAAATTATCTGCAATTTCTAAACCTTGCTCACCATTATCCGGCTGAGAGATCAATAAGCTTTGTGTATCTACTCCTAATTTTTCTGCATAGAAACGGTCAAAAGCATGCTCTGCATCTATAATAGCTGCAATGCCACCACTTCTTTGAACGCTGGCTATTGCGTGAATTGCCAGGGTTGTTTTACCGGATGATTCAGGGCCATAGATTTCAACCACGCGGCCTTTTGGTAATCCGCCAATTCCTAAAGCAAGGTCTAGCCCTAATGATCCTGTTGAAATAGCCTCAAGAGGTTCTATGTTGCTATCGCCCATTCTCATAATGGATCCTTTGCCATAGGTTTTTTCCAACTTATCTAATGTAAGTTGTAAAGCTTTTAGCTTTTCTGTGTTCACTGTTGTTTTTTTTGAATCTGTCATCTCCATAACATCTTCGTTGTTGTTTTTTCTTGCCATGATATATTTATTTTATTTTTTGCAACGAGACAGCCAAAGGTACCTTATCTCTTTCCCCTATCTTTTTCATTTTGTTAACCATTAGCTTCATACTTTTAAACATTAATTGCTTTTGTATAAAACAAAGGTATGCCCGTTTTATAGCAATTGCTTGCTACAAATTGTAGTAATTTTAAAAAAAGTCGATTTTACTGGGCTCCCAGGGTCATAATTTTCGACTTAGGGCTGTTTTTTTTCGCTATATTAGAGTTGCTATAGATCATTATGAACCGACTATTTAGCGTATTAGTTTGCTTGTTTCTAGCTTTAGAGGTTTCTTCTCAATCTACAGTTTGCAGCTACAAATACCTTAAACGGATAAGTTTTAATCCAGCACAAGTGGCTGGGCCTATCGATCTCACAAACCTTCCGGCTATGATAAAAATAACTGGCGACAACGATCTTCGAACTGTGGCTGACGGCGGCCATGTTGAAAGTACCAGTGGATTCGATGTAATATTTACGGCAGCAGATGGCGTTACTCTTCTGAATTTCCAAATGGAATACTATACTTCATCAGCTGCAACAGGTGGGTCGTACACTGCTTGGGTACAAATATCTGGCATTTCAACAACGTTTAGTACCGATATTTATATGTACTATGGCAATACATCAATTGTAGCCGATCAATCGAGCACAGCGGTATGGGCAAATTATTATGGAGTATGGCATTTGCAAAACAATTGCTTTAAAGATAACTCAGTAATGCTCAAATTATAACTAATAATGGAACTACCAATCAATCCCCTGCATACATAAAGGATGGAAGATCGGATAACGGAACGCAATGTTTGGAAGTAGCAAATACCTTTCCAAACATAACAACTAATTTCTCTTTCTCCGGTTGGGCTTACTCAACTAATGTTGGTACTGCAGGACAGCGTATGTTTTGTGACGACGTAAATAATACGGGAGGTTATGCTTTGAGTATTGGTGATCCGGGAAGTAGGAGAGTGCGTTTTTATTCACGTAGTTCAAATCCTGTGAGTTTAGATACACCTGTCGGTAACATAGTTAATAATTCTTGGCACTACTTTACGGCGATTGCAGATACTACAGGGTTAACAAAGAAAATATATGTGAATGGTGTTAAAGTGGCAATCGGCGCTTTTGTAAATGCATGGGGAACAGAGAATGGAAATTGTTCTATTGCAGGTGAAACCGCAGGAGGAGAAACAGGGAACAGACTGAACGGTAGAATTGATGAAGTACATGTTGCAAAAACCGCTTTATCTGCCGATTGGATCCTTACCGAATACAACCCGAATACAGCAATCAAAATTCACCTTCTACTTTTTATAGCATTACTGCAGAACCGTTTAGATGGACAGGAGCAACAGATAGAAGTTGGAATACTGCAGGAAATTGGTTTGGTGGAGTTGTTCCTCCTTCAGATGGGGATGTAATTTCTTCAGATTTGCAATTCATTATCTTCACTATTTCCAATGGTTCTGCCATAAAACAGGAAATCAAACATAAGTTCCGTTGTTAAGAATGAACCAAACGTAAGAGTAGTTTTTCCAAGCCTGACGACGTGGTGCAGTTGTGATCTGACACCTAAATATGTCGGCACGATTGAATTTTATCTCTTTTGCAACTTTTGTATAAGTGGCTTCATTATTTTCGGTATCAATTATAAATATTGCAGAATGATTTTTAAAATAATAAGTGATGTGGAGTACAAAAGTGGGTAACCAACTGAATAAAAGAATGACATGTGCAAAAATGTGTATTCTTTTAGAGTTTATCTGGTCAACTCTAAACACAAGTGCTGATATGTTCATGTAAACAAATACTAAATAGTCGAACCTCAAAAAGTATTTTTTATTATTTGGGCGCCTTATCGGGCTATCACTTCAAGCTTGTTTGTACTTTGCTATGTTTGTCGCACTGCGCGGGGTCTCCGCAGAAAAAGCGAAGCCTACTCGTTGCGCAAACATTAAGCAAAGCCCTAAACAAGGCTTTTCGCTCTATCCCGGGCGCAGCATTAGGGTTTAGTTTGC
>JAWXAS010000056.1:0-3001 GCA_034439635.1 Bacteroidota bacterium
CTGAAAAAGCGGAGCCTCCTCGCTCCGCAAACATTACGCAAAGCACTTCGCAAGGCTTTACGTTGCAATCGCGGGCGCGGCACTACAGTTTAGTTTACGCTGAAAATATCTGCCGCTTTTTTAAACGGCTTCTACTTCTTGCGGCAGATTTTTATACTTAATTTTTGAGCAAACTCAACAATATGGACACTTACAGACTATTTGAGGTTCGACTAATTACTGTGCAATAACCAATATGTTACCCCTAAAGGGGTATATTTTATTTCTCCATTTTTTTACCATTATAACGTCCCTCTGCAACTAAAAACTCTTCCTCATATTTTACCGCAAATCAGCTGCGTAAGTACTAAATATAAATTTTTATTTTTCAGTACGGTAAAAAGTCCTAGAGGGACGACATATTGCCAACCGAGAATAAACAGACTAAAAAAAGCCCCAGAGGGGCGGCATATTGGTTTTCATTGTTTCAGCGACACAAAATGTCCCGCTCAGCCTTTTGATTTGGATTTTAGAGTTGACGGGGCATTTTGGTCCTCAAACAACTATATCATCCCACAAATAATAATTTTTAAACCTAATTAATTTAACCAAAATTTGATACCTCATGCTTAAGCCCCGGAGTGGCGGCATATTGGTTCAAGTACCTTTATAACATGTCAAAACCCCTAAGGCCAAATAAATACAAAATAGAGCCTCTATTTAAGCCCCTCTTCTTTAAAAATCATTAAATTTGCAGCCAAATTAATTCAAAAAGGTGGACAGAAATTCATTGATCGGTTTAGGGATCATCGCCGTTATATTAGGTGGCTGGTTATGGTTCAACGGACCAAGTAAAGAACAAGTAGCACGTAATAAAGTTGTAAAAGATTCTATTGCAGTGATTCGCCAACAAGAGGACCAAAAAGAAGTCGAGCGTTTAATGGCCGAGGCTAAAAAAAAGGATACCGTACAAGTTATTGTAGCCTTGAATGATTCAACAAAAGCAGCTCTTAAAACTGATGCGTATAAAGATCTTGCTGTTAGTGCCGAAGGGAAAGAAGAATTTTTTACGTTTGAAAATGATCTTGTAAAAGCAACTGTAATAAATAAAGGCGCGCAAATTTGCAAGGTTGAATTAAAAAAATATTCACGCCCGGGTCAAAATATTCCACTTACTTTATTTGAAAAAGACTCTACTAATTTCTCGTTGAAATTAAATGCTTACGACCGCTCACGTATTTTAAGCACTGATAGTTTTTATTTTAAACCTGTTTCACAAACAGCTAATGCTATTACCATGCGCTTAGTTACTGCAAATGAAAAAAGTTATATTGATTATACCTATTCTATTAAACCCGGTGATTACGTGGTTAGCTGCGAGATCCGTTTTGTGGGAATGGAAAAGATCCTTACACAAACCGAAGATCAATTACAATTGCAATGGAGAATGCTTTTACCATCGCAAGAAAAATATATTGGTAAAGAGCAAAAGGCGGCAGCTATTCATTTTAAGCAAACCATTAATGATCAGGATAATATTAATCCTTTAAAAGATGAAGAGCTTAGTATTAGCGAAGCGGATGTTAAATGGGTTTGTTTTATGCAGCAGTTCTTTAACGCTACCATAGTTGCCGATGAAGCATTTTTAAAAGCAGGGAGTTTAGTAAAACAGGGCTTAAGAGATAAATCGCCAACAGCGGTAAAATATATGTTTACTGAATTAGGTGTTCCTTATAATCACAAGCCTGACGAAAAATTCTCATTCAAGTTTTATTTTGGGCCTAACGATTACCAAACCATGAAAAAATATGGTAATGACCTTGAGAAGATCATTCCTACAGGCTGGAGCGTGTTTAGTTATATAAATAAATGGTTGGTTATTCCATTGTTTGATGCTTTATCAAACATGAACATGGGAATTGTTATTTTGATACTAACTCTCATTATTAAAGTGCTCTTACTTCCTATAGCTTACAAAACCTATTTAAGTGGTGCACGCATGCGTGTATTAAAACCTGAGTTAGATGCCATCAATGCAAAACTAGGCGACAAAGCCGATGCTATGAAAAAGCAACAAGAGCAAATGGCGCTTTATCGAAAGGCAGGAGTTAGTCCGCTTTCGGGTTGCATTCCTTTGTTACTTCAGTTTCCTATTTTAATTGCATTATTTGCTTTTATCCCAGCTGCCATTCAATTACGTCAGCATGGTTTTTTATGGGCCGATGACTTAAGTACATATGACAGCATTTGGACATTTGGGCACGTGCCATTTATTAGCTGGGCCTATGGCGATCACATCAGTTTATTTGCCATGTTGATGTTTGTAAGTACAATTATTTACACTTACATGAATCAAAATTTAATGCCGCAGCAAAATACACAAATGCCGGGCATGAAATTTATGATGTATTTTATGCCAGTTATTTTCTTGGCAGTAATGAATGAATACGCTGCAGGTTTAAGTTGGTATTACTTTTTAGCGAACATGTTCACCTTTTTACAAAACTGGATCATGAAAAAAGTGATCAGCGATGAATCACTTCGTGTAAAGATAGAGGCCAACATGAAAAAGCCTGCAACCAAATCTACTTTCCAAAAACGTTTGGAAGACATGGCAAGGCAAAAACAGCAAACGCTAAAGAAATAAGCTTCATCTTAGACACGAATTGCACGAATTTTCACTAATCTACTATGATTAAGATTTCACTAAACTGTATGCATAGCTTAGTTCAATTAATTATTACTAAGCCTCAATGAAATGATTTTTTGGAATTTGATTACATTATTGAACACACAGATTAGTGATAATTAGTCGTCCTTCAAAAACTCTGTAAGCCTTGTTATTATTGAGTTTGTTTAAAAATAGTCTACCGAAAAAAGTAAAAAAGGATTAAAAAAGCGGCAGATAGTTTTTAGTGCAAACTAAACCCTAATGCTGCGCCCGGGATAGAACGAAAAGCCTTGTTTAGGGCTTTGCTTAATGTTTGCGCAACGAGTAGGCTTCGCTTTTTCTGCGCAGACC
>JAWXAS010000057.1:0-11884 GCA_034439635.1 Bacteroidota bacterium
CCGCAGTGCGACAAACATAGCAAAGGACAAACAAGTTTGAAGTGATAGCCCGATAAGGCGCCCAAATAATAAAAATACTTTTTGAGGTTCGACTAATTACACGAATATGCTAATGATAATCTAGACCTAATCAACTACTACTTTTTTAAAGACCTGTTGTTTGTTGCTCAAAGTAATATTCAATAAGTAAACACCCTTGTTTAAATTTTCGCAATTCACTTTGTTTCCATCAACGAGTAACTCTGTTTTTCTTCCTAATATATCTGTAGCCAAAACAGTTTTTATTTCTTGAGATGAAGTAATATAGAACCAAGGTGTCGTGGGATTTGGATAAACAGAAATATTTTTTTCATCATTAAACTCATTTATCCCTGACGCATTGCAATTCAATTTATTGATATAATCCCATAATATATTATCAAATGCAGATGCAGCTGCGCTGGAAGGCCCTGCGCTGTTACCTTGTCTTATCACTACTAATTTTTGACTAGGCACTATGTAAATCTTTTGATCATCTTTTCCTAATGCACAAAACATATCACTTGATGGATTTGAGAACATGGCTCCAGGAACAACGGCCTGAACAAACGGTGCCATATAACTTGGTTTTCCATTTAACCACCACAAATATCCATACGAATTATTTAAATTCTGAGAAGTGTTTGTCATGTTTTTAAAATACAACGAGTCTTTTAATAATGTATCATTTGCCCAAATTCCCTTGTGTAAATTCAATAAACCAAAACGTGCCATGTCTCTGGCTTTGCTATAATAAACTTGCCCAGCCCAAAACCCATTCATACCTGTAAATGCTTCCACCCAATTATTTGTTACAGCATTATAACTAATACCAACTGTTGTACTCACAACATCTTGCACTTTTCTGTAAGCACCCGTATGGTAACTCCAGCGCGTTCCAGCATCGGCCATATATTGAAGACAAGCTTTTGCTGTATCAGTATGATCGCATGGAAAAGCAGGTAATTCATTTAGCCCTGCTGTCATACTTATTAAATGTTTTACGGTGATCAAATTTTCTTTAACCAAAGGAGCGCTCGTCCAACCTGTTCCAATATATTGCGATACTTTGTTATTGATGTTTATGTACCCTTTTTGTTGTGCAATGCCTGTAATGAAACTCGCCAAACTTTTACTGGCCGATGCCCAATAATGTATCGAATCGGCCGTATAAGTTCCAAAGTATTTCTCAAGAACGATCTTTCCGTTTTTTAAAATGATGAGCGATTTACTGTTCTTTGCTTGTGCGTAATTATAAAGCGAATCTATTCGTGCCTGGCACCAACCCAAGCTCTGGGGGGCTAAGGTATCCCAGGTATTTCCGCTAATAGGCGGATAATAAAGACTTTGCGAATGCGCTGTTAGGCAAATCCAAAGAACGGCTAAAAATAGATGTTTTTTCATACGTATTTTGACCTAAATATTGTTCATTGGTTTAAAGAAGAAATAATTAAATTTATGCTTCACTAAAGTACATAAAATCATGAATGATTTATTCGATGCTAAGGTAGCTGAACATTATATTGGAAGAATCAATTCATTAAATCAAGCCTCGAAGCGTCAATGGGGTAAAATGGATGTGGCACAAATGTTCACTCATTGCCTAAAACCATTTTCTATTGCCGATGGAGTTTTATTGATAAAACCCAATAAAATCATTCGATTTTTATTTGCCAAAAAAGCAAAGAAGAGTTTATTGGCCGGCGTTCCGTTCAAAAAAAATCTTCCAACATTTCCGGAAGCGATTATTGTTGATCCGCGCGAATTTGAAAAAGAGAAATTAAAATTAACTGACACAATCAATGCATTCACTAAAAAGGGAGAATCAGGTGTAAAAAATTCGGAGCATCCTTTTTTTGGTGAGATGACACCAACTACATGGAGTATTTTATTATCATCACATCTCGATCATCATCTTTCACAATTTGGAGCATAAATAAAATGAGTTTAATTGAATCAAAAATACAGGTAGGCGTTTTAATTTTGAGTTTAAATCGCCCAGATAAATTCAACAGTTTAAATCGCGAAATGGCTTTGCAGTTAATTGCGGAATTAGATAAAGCGGCTGCCGAAAAAAATATTCGTTCAGTTTTAATTACCGCTAATGGAAAGGCGTTTTGTGCAGGGCAAGATCTTGCAGAAGCTATGGATAAAAACGGGCCGGGTATTGAACGCATAGTGCACGAGCATTACAATCCTATCATTTTGCGTTTGAGAAAATTACAAAAACCTGTTGTGTGCGCTGTAAATGGAGTAGCCGCAGGAGCAGGAGCCAATATAGCTTTGGCATGCGATGTTGTTTTTGCAGCAAAAGCAGCTTCCTTTATTCAGGCATTTAGTAAAATTGGCTTGATACCCGATAGTGGCGGAACATTTTTTCTTCCAAAATTAATTGGTTTTGGAAAGGCCAGTGCTTTAATGATGTTGGGCGATAAAGTTAGCGCTGCAGATGCCGAACAAATGGGTATGATATACAAAGTGGTGGATGATGAGAAATTGTTTGAAGCTGCCTTAGCAATCGCATCTACACTAGCTCAAATGCCAACCAAAGGAATTGCTCTTACCAAAAAACTGCTCAACGAAGGCACCACAAATGGTCTTGAGAAACAACTGCAGCGTGAGAAAGAAGAGCAGGTAGTTGCAGCTTCAACATACGATTACAACGAAGGAGTGAATGCTTTTTTAGAAAAAAGGCAGCCTTTGTTTAAGGGAGAGTAATTTTTGAGCATTTGTTGCTAATTTACCTTAAGAACTTATGAATTTTTAAGGCTTCCATCTCCCATATTTTCTTATTTTTACACAAAATTCACGGTGTCAAAAAACTCAAAATACATTAAGTGGGTCTGGATCTCTATCTGGACACCTTTTGTATTCCTTTTTCTTTTTTTATTTCTAATTTCTCTCGGCACTTTTGGTGAGTTACCAAGCGTTGAAGAATTGCAAAATCCAAAAAGCAATTTGGCTACCGTTGTTTATAGCAGCGATCTGCAAACGCTTGGAAAGTTCTACAGCGAAAATCGTGTAAACATTCGTTTTGAACAATTAGATAAAGACATTGTTGAAGCTTTAGTAGCAACTGAAGACGCACGCTTTTACGAACACAGCGGTGTAGATGTAAAAGCATTGCTTAGAGCTGCATCTGGAGTATTTGGTGGTGGAAGCAGCGGCGGCGGAAGTACCATTACGCAACAGCTTGCAAAAATGATGTATCCACGTGGAGAGAAATTGAACAAATTTCAATTGGTGATCCGTAAAATGAAAGAGTGGATCACGGCAACTCGTCTCGAAAAAAATTATACAAAGGATGAGATCATGGCTATGTACCTTAACAAATTCGATTTTTTGAATTTAGCGGTAGGTATTAAATCGGCTGCAAAAATTTATTTTAATAAATCGTGTGATAGTTTACATATACATGAAGCAGCCATGTTGGTTGGTATGGCAAAAAATCCAGCCATGTTCAACCCTATTCGTTTCCCCGAAAGAACAATGCAACGCCGTAATGTAGTAATGAATCAAATGGTGAAGTATGGTTACTTGGGTAAAGTGGCGTACGATACTTTAAAAACAAAACAACTTTGCGTAAGTTTTCAACCCGAAGATCATAATGATGGTCCTGCCCCATATTTTAGAGAATATTTGCGTGATAATTTTTTGAAATCATGGTGTGAAAAACACATTAACCCGGAAACAAAAAAATCATATAATATTTACAAAGATGGTTTAAGAATTTACACCACCATTGATTCGCGCATGCAAAAATATGCCGAAGAAGCAGTGAAGGAGCACATGCATAACTTACAGATCATTTTTAATAAGGATCTGAAGCAAAAGAAGAATTATCCATTCGCATGGAATGTGAGCAAAGATGAGATAAACGGGATCATGAATTCTTCTATCAAACGGAGCGATCGTTACCGCGAATTAAAAAAGCAAGGATTAACGCATGAAAACATTATTGCTACATTTCATAAACCATCACCAATGCGTGTATATAGTTTACGTGGAGAGATTGATACGGTACTAACACCGTATGATAGCATCAAATATTACAAATCGTTTTTGCAAACAGGCTTTATGGCCATGGAACCACAAACAGGATATGTAAAAGCATGGGTGGGTGGTATTAATCACAAACATTTTAAATACGATCACGTAAAAGTTAGCAAGAGACAGGTTGGCTCAACGTTTAAACCCTTTGTATATGCTTTGGCAATTCAAGAAGGGTTAAGTCCCTGCCACCAAGTGCCAAATGTTCGTACATGCATTGCTTTACCCGATGGAAAAGATTGGTGCCCGAATAATAGTGATGGTCCCAATGCAAAAACAAATGGAAAAATGCTGACGCTTAAAAAAGCTTTGGCAAACTCTATTAATTACGTAACCGCATGGGTAATGAAGCAGTATGGAGCACATGCTGTAGTAACATTGGTTAGACGTTTGGGAATAACATCCGACATACCGGAAGTGCCATCTATTTGTTTAGGAACGCCAGACATAAGTGTATTTGAAATGGTGGGCGCTATTTCAACATTTGCAAATAAAGGAACGTTCATTCAGCCAACATTTATAACGCGTATTGAAGACAAGAATGGAAAAGTGTTGGAGGAATTTGTGCCCAACAGTGATGAGGTATTTAGCGAAGAAAAAGCATACACCATGATACAATTGATGCGTGGAGTTGTTGATGGTGGTACTGGAGGATCTTTAAGAGGAAAGTATAAATTGTATAATCAGATAGCGGGTAAAACAGGAACCACACAAAAAAATGCCGACGGATGGTTTATGGGATTAACACCTGAGTTGGTTGCCGGTTGTTGGGTTGGTGGAGAAGACAGAAGTATTCATTTTAATTCAATGGCCGAAGGGCAGGGTGCAACTATGGCTTTACCAATTTGGGGAAAATTCTTCAATAAAGTTTATGCCGATAAAAAACTAAAAGTAAGTAATGGCGAATTCCCTCGGCCGAAGAACATCGATCCAAATTTAGAATTGGACTGCAGCAAATACGATGCAGAAACATACGAAGAAAACGTAGAGCCTAGTATTTTTGATAATTTGTAATGGTTGAAAAATGAATTTTACAAAGGATCGTCTCAAAAAAACAATAGTCAATCAATTTTTTTTGCATCTGCTGTCCTTTGTTACATTAATTTTTAGTGTAGTTTGTTATTACTCTAACTTTACAGATTATAATTTCGACAATTCCTTTAATTCTGATTCGGTTGGCGTCCCCTATTTATTTAAAGATATTTTTCACGACGGTGGACATTTTAAAGATTGGAAATTAGCTTCGGCACCAACCTTGTTCCCCGATATGGTTTTGTATTACTTACTGTATCAGTTCTTAGAACTTGATTTTTTAACCATAACTATATGGTTTGCCATCATTCAAGTTTTAGCGATTGCAGGTTTATCATGTTTTGTGTTTCGCAAGCTTGTGCCTGGTCGTTCTAAAGAGTTCAGTTGGTTAGTTCCATTGTTTTATTCTATCATATTTTTTGAAGGATATTATTATACTGGCGATCAGATCTTACCGTTTTTAATTTCAACATATTGTTTTCATACAGGTACTTTTGTAAATGCTTTGATCGCTTTATCTATATTAGTAACTGACATAAAGTATGTTTGGAAAATAGTGTTTTTGTTTCTGATCTCAAGCCTAGCCATGTATAGCGACATGATGTACGCTGTAGCATTTATTGGACCATTATTTGCTTTAACTATTTTTCAACCAAATTTTTTCGGCTGGAAACGTAGTCTTGTTTTCTTTTTGACGGTTTTGATCGGCGGAGCATCAGGGTATTATTTATTTTATTCGATCACGTCAAGTGGCGATATAAATTATGCTTCAAACAGCAACCTCTTTCACTTTGAAAATATTACCAACTCATATAACGTTATGTCGAACCACATCTTGTGGTATTTAGACAGGCCGGGCTTTATGACAGCGCTTGTTGGTTTTATGCTTTTAGCGATACCTTTGTCATTGTTAGTCGTTATTATTCTTTATAAGAAGTTAGATAAGCGAATTAGATATTTCTTGATATTTTATTTTGTTTTTATGATCTCTACTATGTTCGCCCCGGTTTTAATGGGAAATTATCCATTTGTGGATTGCATACGCTATAATAGCTCGATGTATTTTTTTACCACAGTAGGGATGTCTTTTTTTGTTGCTGTTGCATTTGGTAAATTTATAAGATCGGAATATGTTGGGAAGATCGTGTCTTATTTGGTTATTTTTATGTTCATGTATATGTCGCTTGCACGATTCAAGACAAATGGATTAAACAATTATTTTAGTTATTATCCACCAAAAGTAAGAGCTATCGACAGTATTTGTGATAAGAATCAATTAAAAAAGGGGATATCGGATTATTGGAAAGCAAAACACACATCCATATTCTCGCGTAAGGGGATAACTATGGTTACGGTGCATGCTTCTTTAAATTTTTATGAAGTAGGAAGTAATATTAACTGGTTCTATAAAGGAGACTATGATTTTGTTGTGCCTGAAAACCTAGATACCGCAGAAATCAGAAAGTATTTTGTAATTTTAGATACTTTTGAAACAGAACAAATAATTATATTAAAAGTCGATAAATTTAAATATGTACCAGACAAATTATTTCCAGTTCAGGTAAGCACAGGAAATTATAAGTAAATACAAACAATAGGTAATTATGATAAATAGAGTAGTAAAAAATGCACAAGAGGCATTAAACGATGTAAAGGATAATAAAACTATCATGTTCGGTGGTTTTGGTCTTTGTGGTATTCCAGAGAATTCTATTAATCAACTAATAAAGATGGGCACAAAGAACATCACGGCTATTAGTAACAATGCAGGGGTAGATGATTTTGGTTTGGGTTTATTGCTGCAAACCAAGCAGATCAAAAAAATGGTTTCATCTTATGTTGGAGAGAATGAAGAATTTGAACGCCAAATGTTGAATGGCGAATTAGAAGTTGAACTCATCCCTCAGGGAACATTAGCTACTCGTTGCTTAGCAGCGGCTTATGGCATGCCTGTGATCTATACACCAGCAGGCGTTGGAACAGAAGTAGCTATTGGAAAGGAAACGCGTGTATTTAATTATAATGGAGAAGAGAAGGAATATTTAATGGAGAAAGCATTTGAAGCTGATTTTGCCATTGTAAAAGCATGGAAAGGCGATACAGCAGGGAATTTAATTTTTAGAAGCACAGCGAGAAACTTTAATCCCATGATGGCCATGGCAGGAAAAATTACCATTGCTGAGGTAGAACAATTAGTTCCTGCTGGAGAATTGGATCCTGATCAAATACATACCCCAGGAATTTATGTGCATCGTATTTTTCAGGGAAGTAATTATGAAAAGCGAATTGAACAAAGAACAGTAAGAAAGAAAAACTAAATAGAATTTTATGTTAGACAAGAACGGTATTGCAAAACGAATTGCAAAAGAAGTAAAAGATGGAATGTTTGTGAATCTTGGAATTGGTATTCCAACGCTGGTAGCTAATTATATTCCTACAGGCATGAGCGTTGAACTTCAAAGCGAGAATGGCATTCTTGGCATGGGCCCTTTTCCTTTTGAAGGAGAAGAGGACGCTGATCTTATTAATGCAGGAAAGCAAACAGTAACTTTATTACCGGGCGCTTCGATATTTGATAGCGCCATGAGTTTTGGAATGATTCGCGCACAAAAAGTACACCTAACCATTTTGGGAGCCATGGAAGTGAGTGAAAATGGAGATATTGCCAACTGGAAAATACCAGGCAAAATGGTAAAAGGCATGGGAGGCGCCATGGATCTTGTTGCTAGTGCAAAAAATATTATTGTGGCCATGCAACAAGTTAATAAAGCTGGCCAATCAAAATTATTGTCAAAATGCGATTTGCCATTAACCGGCATTAAATGTGTAAAAAAAATAGTAACTGAATTAGGCGTTTATGAGATAGCACCTGGTGGAGGATTTAAACTACTTGAAACGGCACCGGGTGTAACGGTAGATGATATTAAGAAAGCAACCGCCGGAAAGTTAATCATTGAAGGCGATATAAAAGAAATGGAATTATAGTAAATGAGATATTTATTAGCGATTTCTTTATTTGTAACATTAATTTCTTGTAAAGAAAACGCCAATATCATTCACGAAAAACTCTTCACGTTCTCTGATCAGGGCGGGGTTAAAGAATACGCTTCACATCCCGGACATTTTTATTTTAGACACGACTCGATCCATACCATTGCTTTTATCGACACCTTGAGGTTTACCCAGGCACAGCTTGATAAAAAATTAATTCTTGAGTATAGAGGCAAACTACGAACCGATTACGTGCATTCATTTGCCTCCATTAAAATTGTTTTGTTTCGCGATAATGATCCTATTCATTGGTCAACTATCCTCTTAAGAGAACAGGTTGTTGACTTGAATGCATGGAATAATTTTAAAGGTTATTTTGTTTTCCCCTATCACCAAAGCGATAGGCTTTATAATAGAGCAGTGCTATTTTCAGAATTAACAGAAGGTAAGCAAGAACGATTTGATATTGATTCGGTAACTTTAACTATAAAGTGTACCGAAAAATAATTGTATGATGGTTGAAAAGTGGACACAAGCGATAACAGCAAAAGTGAATTCTAGGTGGATGTTACTATTCACTATACTTTTCTTTTTTATTGCTTTGAACATATATCATAATTATTTAGGGTTGTATGATCATGTTGGAAAACGCCCATCTTCGGTTCATATTTGGGCCCAAAGCGCGCGCGCATCCATTGCTTTGAATTATTACCGAACGGACATGAATTTTTTTAAACCTCATATTCATAAATACTTGGAGGGTGAAGGTGTAACTGGTTTAGAATTCCCTTTGGTAAATTATGTGCCGGCTATATTGTATAAACTATTTGGTTTTAATGAGGGTTATTACAGAGGTTTTGTTTTATTTACTATTGTAGTGGGATTACTTTTCTTTTACCTGCTTCTAAATTCTTATATAAAAAACGTCTTTGTTTCTTTTGGCTTGATATTGTCCGCTTATTGCTCTCCGGTTATGGCTTTTTACAGTATTAATTTTATGCCAGATGTAACAAGTTTGGCTTTTGCACTCATCGCATGGTTTTTCTTTTTCAAATTCCTAAAAACAGAACAGATCAAAAAGCATTTTATTCTTTTTTGTGTCTTTGCAACTTTAGCCGCCCTTATAAAGATCACCTCTCTTATTACTATAATTGCTGTGATGTGTTTGATCATTTTAGATTATACCTCATATTTTAAAAAACAAAAAAATGGCAGGCTATTCGAAAATAAGAAGAAGCTTTTACTTTATCTTACATATAGTATTCTTGTTGTTTTAGCATGGTACGCTTATTCGTTTTGGTTGAGTAAGCACAGTAAAACGCAATCATTTACAATGCAAACGGCCTTAATAACAGATGTTGCAACCGCCATGGAGGTGCTGGGACGAATAATGGACGATCATATATATGAGTATTATCCTTATGAGAATTATATTTTGTATGCAGGCTTCATAGGAGTTATGATCATTGGATTTAAATTTGTGGATCGCGTATTGTTTACTACGTTTGCTATTGTAACTGTTGGCAATCTGTGTTTTTTTTATTTCTTGTTTTATCAATTCAAAGACCATGATTATTATGTGATCCCAATTCTTACAAGTGTTTTCTTATTGATATTGATATTTGCAGATATATTATCTAAGATCAGATTCAATTATTTTAAATGGATCTATGTTGTGTTTCTTGTCATCCTTTTCTTTAACTTAAAAGAAAGTATTGTATTGACAAAAAGAGATCTGGATAAGAGATTTGATACCGCGTACATTAAGTATTTTGATAGATCTAGACCTTACGATGATCTGGAACCAAAATTAAGAAAACTGGGCGTTCTTCGTACTGATAGAACCTTAAGCGGTTATGAAGATGGTTGGTGTAACAGTTTATATAAAATGGATCAAATGGGATATACGTTCACAGATACCACAAGGGCAACACGAATTGATAGTTTGTTAACGATGCATGAGTTTAAATATTTGGTAGTATCTGATAGCGCAAAATTTAGTAAAGTAAGGCCTAGTAGTCTTAAAACAGAGATCCTTACAACTCATCGTGGCCTAATTGTATACAAGATAAAAAGCATAGAATCAAAGTAGAAGATGAAGAACTTTTTTAATGTTCATGGTAAATTAGTACTCACCTTATTGAGTTTTCTCGCCATTTCTTTATATTATGCAATTGGCAATGGTGTATTCCCTTCTATTGATGGCCCTTCACACTGGAACAATGCCAATTTGCTTAAGCAATATTTTTTAGGAAATGAAGTGGTAAAGCAAAATTTTGAACTCAATACCTTTTATATTCCTAATATTTTCTCTCAATATTTATTGATGTTCCTTATGTTTTTTTTCAAAAGCACTGGGGCTATGATCGTTTTTCAGATAATTCATTATATGTCTTTTTTTATGGGCTTTCTTTATTTTTTAAAAGCATATCAAGTAAAGTATGCGTTTTTTATGAGTTTGATCGCCGTTTTGTTCTTTAATGCATTTTTGTTGAATATCGGATTTTATAATTTTTCATTTTCAGTAATATTTTTGATTATCGCTATAGGCTATTACCAAAAACATTTTTCATCAAATAATTCTCTACATAGTTCAAATTATCTTATCCTGTTTGTATTATTAGCGCTCTTGTTTTATTCAAATGCACTTACTTTATTGGTTTTCTTTTTATTTGTTGCGTTTAAAGAACTGGTAAAATTGTACCATCACATAAAGATCAAAAAAGCAAGTGTAAAAGAATTTGTATTAAACGAAATAAAGATAGTTATCACATTTGTTCCTTTTTTGATCATGATCAGCTTATTCAGATTAAATTTTCCATTTCAAAATCCACCAATGTTCTCCAATGATATTGGCAGGTATTTTTCAGAATTGATTTCCCTGTCGTCATTTATAGTTTATCATGTTTCAAATGAGTTTGAATTTGTTCAATGGATCGAGTATTCTCTTTTGGCACTATTTGTATGGACATTATTTTGGCGCATCAAAAAGCGAAAGGATGGTTTCAACCAAAGTGATGTGATATTTATGTTGTTACTTTCTGTGTTGGCGTTATATCTTATAATTCCTGATATGTATTCTGTAGGAATGATGTCCTCCAGATTTTTATATTTCTTTTTTTTATTCCTCATTCTTTGGTTACTGTTGCAAAACACTAAGGTTATAAAATTGCTAATGGTATTATGTATTATAGTCACCGTTTTTTTTGAAAGAGACAGAAGGCATATACAAATACTCAATCAAATGAATAGTAAGTTGAAATTGGTTGAGCAAGCTTCTTTACTAATAGTACCGAATTCTATTGTGTTACCATTGGATTTTAGCGGGAATTGGCTTGAAAGGCATTTTGCTCATTATATAGGAGCAGACAAATCATTGATCATTCTTGATAATTACGAGGCTACTGTAGGATGGTTCCCTTTAAAATGGAGGGCTTCCACTATTCCAAAGTATTTATTAGGCGAAAGCGAAACCGTTGACGGCATATACGATTGCATCAATAAGCAAGGCATTTCAAAACCTATAGATTATATTTTTATGTATGGCGACCGCCGTCGAATTTCGGACAATCCTCAGTTCGTCAATATTCTTTCTAAACATTATAAAAAAATGATAACGGCCGAAAATGGCATGTGCTCTGTTTATAAGCTAAAAGCATCAGACTAATATCAAAGTGTAGATTTGCACTATAATTAGTCCTTCCTTAAAAACTCTAGATGCCTTGTTAATAAAGAAGTCTATAATGTATTGTTAGTTTTCCATTGGTTTTCTTTAAAAAGAATAAAAACCTAA
>JAWXAS010000058.1:0-15653 GCA_034439635.1 Bacteroidota bacterium
CACCCAAGCGTTTCCTAACCATTCCTCCAAAAGGATATTGGTTACATTGTTAGCTACAACGGTAAAGCTGGCTTGATAAACGTTTTCCCAAGCATTGTTGGTCCATGTTTGCATGGTGTATAGCACAGGATTATTATTAAAGTCGTAGGTGTAGGTTTCTCTACCATCATTTTCCCAAACACTTCCATTGCCAACCTGCGAGGTATAAGTAAGTGGAACATTTGATGCATTATAAGTAGTCATGCTCTTATTGTCTTTTCTCCAAGCCGAAAGGGTGTAAGTTTCATAAGTGTACGTTAACTGATTGCCGTTAGCATCATAAGAGGAAACCCTTCTCCAATCATTTTGCCAAGTGCTCGAAACCCATTTCTCGCCTAGTACATTGGTTAAATTTTGCTGCGCACTGTAGGTATTGGTTATTCTGCTTACATTATTCCAAACACTTCCACCCCAACTTGAGTTTGTAGATGTTGCTAGTTTATTATTGGCATTATAAGCATGATCATTCTTTGAATTATTATCCCAAGAGCTACCATTCCAAGTTAAATTAAGATCCTGAATGTTATTATTGTTTGCATCGTATAGATTATCCTCTTTTGAGTTATAGAACCAATTTGAGCTAAAATAGTTTTCGCCTATGCGGCTCGTGCGATTGTTATTGCCGTCGTAGGTATAACCCGTATATTTCTTATAAGGTTGCGCGTCCCAGCTATTACTACTAGTAGAGAAATCCCAATAATACATACTATCGATTTTTTGAACAATAGCATTGGTTTTTGAGGCTTGTGTGCTTTTTGGTATAAGTATGGTTCGGTCGAGTTTTCCACCCGCCTTTAAGGTTTCAATAACCTGTTTTGCACTTTGCGAAAAAGAAAATGTAGAGATCGCGACAAAAATAAAGAGTAAATTTTTTCTCATGTTTATAGTATTTAAACGAATATAGTAAAAATACCCTTAAAAAAATGAGATAAGCCTTTTTTAAATATCTTTGTACATAACAAAATCGCGATGTTTGCCATAATAGATATAGAAACATGCGGAGGAAAGTACGAATTCAGAAAAGGCAGGATAACTGAAATTTGCATTCTTTTACACGACGGTTTGCATGTAACCGATAAATTTACCACACTCCTCGATCCTGAGTGTAACATCACTCCTTTTTTTACAAACTTAACCGGCATCACTAACGATATGGTGGCCGGTGCTCCTAAATTTCATGAGATAGCTCAAAAGATATGGGAGATGACAGAGAACCGCATTTTTGTAGCACACAATGTTGGATTTGATTATAGTTTCATTAAAGATGAATTTGCTTCTCTTGGCGCTAAATACAAGCGCGAAACGCTTTGCACGGTGAGATTAAGCCGAAAACTCATTCCGGGTAAAATTTCCTATAGCCTTGGTGTTTTGTGCTCTTCTTTAGGAATTGAGAACGAAGCGCGACACCGAGCAGAAGGCGATGCAGTAGCCACGGCCAAATTATTCGACCTCTTACTTCATTTAAAAACAATGGATCCTCAATACAAAAACCAAGGGGTGGAGGAGCTTATGACCCGGCGGATCGATAAAATGAAGCAATACATTCTTGATAAATTACCCAATGAATGCGGGGTGTATTATTTCTTTAATAAAAAGCAAGAGATCATTTATATAGGTAAAAGCGTTAACGTGTATACCAGGGCCTTGGGGCATTTTAATAGTAAGGAGCATAAAAGTCAAAAAATGCTCAATGATCTTTATCAAGCCGATTTTAAGCCGGCCGGAAGTGAATTGATTGCCTTATTAATGGAAGCCGAGGAGATAAAAAAGCATAAACCAAAGTATAACCGCATGCGTAAATCCGATCTGTTTACACATTGTATCGATTGGTTCAAAAATGATGAGGGCATCACCAATTTTAAAATTGTGGAACAACAAGAGTCCGAAAATGCATTATGTTCGTTTGTGAGTTATTTAAGTGCCCGTGAAAAATTAGAATCATGGATCGATGATCACGCTCTTTGTATGACATATACCGGTTTAACAAGTGAGGATGCCGTGTGTTTTAACCATCAAATTAAAAAGTGCAACGGCATTTGCAATGGCGAAGAAGAAATGGAGATATATAATAAGCGTGCATCGGACATTTTGCTGGAGTATATTTTTAATGACCCCGACTTTGTTCTTATTGATAAAGGACGACATCACGAAGAAAGATCGCTTATTCTTATCGAAAAAGGACATTTTGCCGGCTACGGTTATATTGGCGAATCGGAAACGTTTAGTAATATAGACGAAGCGAAAAGCTATATTAAAAGTGTAAATTATTACCCCGATGCTGATGATCTTGTTAGAGGGTGGTTAAAAAAGAATAAAATAAAGAAAATAGTATTCTCAAAAAAGAAGCACGAAACATTTGAATAATACCAAATGCAATTATATTTTGGATCGAAGATTTTGAACAAAAAATGATAAGATTGAGGCGCTGATTGCAGGCGTAGCATGTAGCTACGTTGAAAATAAGGAACGAAAATAGTATCATTTCTTTAAAAAATTGGGCTAAAATATATTTGTTTTCGGTATAAAATAAGTAATTTCAGATAATTAAACTTTAATATATGAGCGATAAACTCCCTAGAAGAAATTTTATTTCACGGTTATCGTTGGCTATCACTTCTGCATTGGCCATGCCGGCTAGCGGTGTTGCAAACGATCTTAAAAAAACGCTTAAAATAATTGATATGGACCCTATCTTAAAAATAAAACCCTTAGGATTTCAATGGGAAACTGCTGACCCATTTTTATTTTGTGTTCATCACGAAGATAAATTTCCTATGGGAAATGATGTAATGGGGCCTTCTACTCAATATTTTAAAGGACGACACATGGGTGATGATTTTATCATCAAAGACGGCTTTAGAATGTACCACGGTAAAACTGTTCCCGGTTTTCCGGGACATCCACACCGAGGTTTTGAAACTATAACGGTGGTAAGGCAAGGAATTGTTGATCATGCCGATTCTATGGGCGCATCCGGAAGATATGGTAATGGCGACGTGCAGTGGATGACGGCAGGAAAAGGTGTTCAACATTCGGAGATGTTTCCTTTAATAAGCAAGGAAAAAGAAAATCCCATGGAGCTTTTTCAGATCTGGTTAAATCTTCCAAAGAAAAATAAAATGGTAGAACCACATTTTAAAATGTTATGGAAAGAAGCCATCTCAAATCTTAAACATACCGACAGCAACGGAAAAGAAACAGTTATTGAAGTTATTGCAGGGCAAATTGCCGATAAAAAGGCAACAACGCCTCCACCTGATTCCTGGGCAACCGATGCTAAAAACGAAGTGGCTATATGGAATTTAAAAATGGAAGCAGGTGCTTCATGGGTAATTCCAAAAGCATCAGAAGGTATTAATCGTACCTTATATTTTTATGAAGGCGATAAACTGAAGTTGGCTGGAAAAGATATTCCTAAATATAATGCTGTTGAATTGTTGGCTCATATAGAAACTGAATTGAACGCAGGAGATGATGGCGCCAGTATTTTGATATTACAAGGTAAACCAATTGGCGAACCGGTTATGCAATATGGTCCTTTTGTTATGAATTCCAAAGAAGAAATTAATCAAGCCTTTGAAGATTATCACAAAACGCAATTTGGCGGATGGCCTTGGCCTAAGTACGATCAAGTTCACGCGCGCGAAAAAACCCGTTTTGCAAAACATGCTGATGGTAAAGAAGAAATAAAAACAAGCTAATGAGATATATTGTTTCCATAGTGCTTATATGTTGCACATTTATGTTGTTTTCACAAGCTAGCCCTAAACAGCTTATCGGTAAATGGACTTGGATAGAAACCTCGGGTGGTTTTGCCGGAGAGATCACAAGCCCTCAAACCGAAAAATGCGAAGTGCAGATAGAATTCACTAAAAATAAAATGTTTAGTGAATGGAAGGATAAACAAACCATTTATTGCCAAAAGTATTTCGTTAAAATCGGAAAGAGCATTTTTTCGGAGAAAGCGCAGCCCATTATTACTTATGTGTCAAAGCCAGGTGCTAAGATCAATCTTATTTTAGATGCGTTCGAATTTAAAGGCAAGGACACACTCATTTTAAAGAACGAGTGCCACGATTGCTATACTAGAGTGTTTGTACGCAAAAAATGAAGGTCTTAGAAACTGAACGTTTGATCCTTAGAGAATTTGAGGCAAGCGATAGCGAATTTATTATTCAGCTTTTGAATACCGATGGCTGGTTGCGTTATATTGGCGATCGCCATGTGAAAGAGCCAAAGCAAGCTGTACAATTTATTGAAGGTAGATTAAGACCAAGTTATACCGACTATGGTTTTGGATTTTATGTTGTAGAATCAAAAAGCAGTAAAGAGTGTTTGGGTATGTGTGGGCTAGTAAAACGCGATGGCCTAGATAATGTGGATATTGGTTATGCGTTCTTACCTCAAAATTTCGGAAAGGGTTACGCTTACGAATCTTCTTTGGCAGTTGTAGAATTTGCAAGAGAAAATTTAAAATTAAAAGCGCTGGATTCCATCACCATGAGTATTAATGAACCTTCTATAGAATTATTGGAACGACTTGGATTCAGTTTCGAAAAGAATGTTCTTATAAAAGAAGAGGAATTGATGTTGTTTAGAAAGGTGTTTTAAACTGTTGGCTTGAACCAATATGTCGCCCCGTTAGGGGCGACATAAACAACGGTGAATAGAACCTCAAAGGGGTGACATATTGATTCTACTGTTATTTATCGTTCCAACGATAGCTTTCTTGTTCTAATCCCAAAATATCAATGATCCTATCTGCCACTGTTGCCGCCAGATCTTCAAATGTTTTTGGTTTAGAATAAAAGGAAGGAGAAGCAGGCAGAATAATGCCACCGGCTTCAGTTATCGTTTTCATATTATTGAGATGGATCAAGCTTAAAGGTGTATCGCGGGTAACGCATACCAATTTTCTACGCTCTTTTAAAATAACATCGGCCGCACGGGTTATTAGGTCGTTGCTCATGCCACTTGCTATGCGTGAGAGTGTTCCCATGCTGCACGGGCAAATAACCATCATGTTATATTTTGCAGATCCAGAGGCAAACGGCGCCATAAAATCACTCTTGCCCCAAATTTTAAATGGATAACTTTTATAATCTTCATTATCCAATTCTAATTTCCAAACTTCCTTGGCATTATCGCTTAATACAATTCCTATCTCTTTATATTGCTGAGGTATTTTGCTGAGTTTATCCAATAATACTTTGGCATAAATACTTCCGCTGGCGCCTGTAATGGCGATGATTATTTTATTGTTGGATTGGCTCACTTTTCTTTTTGGGATGAATTTCGTAAATAATATAGGCACTCAAAAGATTATTGTATAAACCTTTATTAAAAAAACGTGCGAGCGGATTTGGAAAGAACACAAGGTTGGCTGTTTGGCCATAGTTAAGAATTGGCATGAACGAGTTATTAGTTCTAACTTCAACTAACCATTTGCCTTTTATTTTTCTTCCTAATCCAAAATTTACAGCGTATTCAAATTTATTGAAATTGTAAAGATCACTGTAATCGATGCCGTTAATATTAGCGCTGTAATTAAACAGGTAGGCAATAGATGGCCCCAAGGTGATAAAGTACTTTGAATTGGCTTTTAAATTCAAAAGAAGGGGTAGTTCAATGTAATCAAGATCTACTCTAAAAAATGTATAGTCACCATCTTTGGTGTTTTGGTTTTTCCAAGCGCCTTTTTGACTGTACAAAAATCCAAGGTCGAGCGACAGTTTTTTTGATAAACGCGAATTTATAACAATACCTCCTGTAAGTCCGGGTTTATTATAGCCACTAGCAGCATCGCCATGTATCTGGCAAGCATTCATCCCTATTACAGGTTTAAAAATAAAAAGAGATTCAGTATTTTGACCAATAGCTGAAAAGGCAAAAAATAATAACGTAAAAATATAGTTTAGCCTTTGTTTTTTCATTTAAAATTAAAACTTCATACCAAATCCTATAGCAAAGGTACTCATCACCTGAAGTCTTGGTCCGTTTATATCTTCTGGTTTGTCGTATTTTCCGTCTCTATCCCAGTCGCGTTTTACAATGATATCGTCGTCATATAGCATTTGAGAAATGATATTAGCCGTAAAGTACTCGTTTATTTTAAATGTGATAAGGTTATTGAACACTACATCAATATTGCCCGGATTATTTGCGTAGTTGGAGAATAGATCAAGGTAAGAATCTATGTTGATGTTTTTTGTAATGTCTTTTTTGTATTTCAAGATCAATCTTCCTCCAAATTCAAAACGAACACGCTTGCCTTTGGTGATCATATTTCCGGCAGTGTCAAATACTGCAGGTTCTACGCCGTAGGCGCCAGCATCGGCAAGATATTGTCGAGCAACATAGGTTATCTTTCCTGCAGCCGGAGCGGCAAATGCCGAAAAATATTTATTTGGTTTATAGTCTAATCCTAAAGCTAATTGGATATAAGCAGGCGAACAAAAATCAGAGGTGGCGTTTCCGGATATCGAGTCGTTTACATAATTGTATCCGGGCGCAAGTTGACTTCTGAAATCTGCTTGGGCGGCATAAAACCAATGTTTTGCAAAAGCGTCGATGTTTAGTTTTGATAAAGCAAATAATTGATCAATATTCTTTCTAAATAATTTTGCTTGGCCTTGTTTAACTATCCCGTATTGAGCGTCTAATTTATTGCTCCATGTGGTTTTACCTTTTCTATAAACAGCTTCGGCGTTAAATATGGCATTTAGAGCTACGTTATCTTGGCCGCCGCCTTGCCAGTTACTTATGGCAGTTTGACTTGCATTGAGTCCAAAAAAACCAACGATTTTCCAAGAGGTATCTTTTGGGGTAGCTGTTGTGGTTGAGTCTTGAGCAAAAAAATTAATTGAATTAAGTAGTAAAAGTGCAAAGGTGAGCTTTTTCATATAATTGATCTTGTATTAATATGTTTTTACAACATTGTAAAGTGTGTCTCTTTCAATTGGTGTTCTTCCAACAGCCTTAATAAGATCAACTAATTGTTGTGTGGTTAATTTTGGATTTTGTTCTTCCGATCCAGCCATGCTATAGATCTTGGTTGTATCATCAATAGTTCCGTCTAAGTCGTCGGCGCCAAAGTTTAACGCTAATTGTGCTGTGCTTCTCCCTATCATAGCCCAATAGGCTTTTATATGCATAAAATTATCAAGATAAATTCTACTGATGGCATAATTTCTTAGATCCTCTATGATGCTTACTTCGGGCACATGCGACATTTCATTTTCTTTATTCCTAAATTTTAAAGGAATAAAAGCATTAAAGCCATTTGTTTTGTCTTGCAGTTCGCGTAAACGATTCATATGATCTACGCGATGTTCAAATGTTTCAATATGTCCGTATAACATAGTTGCATTGGAGTGATGCCCCATTTTATGCCAGACCTCATGCAATTCTAACCATTCTTCAGTGCTGCATTTCCCTCCGGCAATTTGATCGCGAATATCTTTGTCAAATATTTCTGCGCCTCCTCCCGGAATACTGTCTAGGCCGGCTTCTTTAAATACCCTTAAGCCTTCTTCATAAGTGAGTTTCGCTTTCTTAAAAATATAGTGGAACTCAACCGGAGTAAGTGCTTTGATATGAAGCGATGGGCGATGCTGTTTGATGCGTTTAAATAATTCGCTGTAAAAAGCAAGATCTTGTTTTGGAACTACACCACCAGTTATATGCACTTCGGTAACGGGCTCACCATCGTATTTTTTAATGATGTCCAATATTTGATCAACAGTCAATTCCCAACCTTGCTCGCGGTTTTTTATTAAACGCGAATACGAACAAAAGGAGCAAGAGTAAACGCACACATTGGTTGGCTCTACATGAAAGTTATGGTTAAAGAACACATGATCGCCATTCTTTTTTTTGCGAATATGATCGGCCAAAGTTCCTACAAAACCTAGCGAACCATGTTTGTATAATGTAACGCCGTCTTCAAACGAAATGCGTTTTCCTGAAAAAACTTTGTGTGCAATTTCTTTAAGTTCGGGTAATATATTCGAATCAAATATCACCGTATGTTCTTGCGTTTCTACCATGGATTTAAATACGCATCAAAGTTAAGGATAATAAAAAAGGCTGCCAATTTTATTGACAGCCTCTAAAAAATTTAAATTTTATTATTTTTTAGGTTGCTCTGCTGTTTTTGTATCAGCAGCTGCAGTTGAAGTAGTTCCTTCAGCTTTCTTTTTGCAACAAGATTTCTCTCCTTTTGCACAAGTTTCTTTTTTCTCTCCGGCGCAAGCTTTAGCGTCGCCATCTTTTTTGCAACATTCTTTTTTCGCTTTTGCTTTGTCTTTATCGTCCCCTTTAGTGCCTTCACCTGCTAATACATTACCAGCTAATAAACCGGTAAATGCTAATGCTAATAATACTTTTTTCATGTGTGTTTTGGTTTTAAATGATTTTGTAGGTTAAAGTTAAGGATTTATATGATAGAAAAACTGTTAAAATTGTATAATGCTGGCTTTATTATTGTTAGGCTAGATCAATTATATCTAATACCACCAATAATGCGAAAATTATCTCTCCAATAATGGTTAAATGTAAAAGTAGATCTATCCAGAAATTAAGGGTGATGCCGCTGTCGTGCATATAAACAGCTATCAAACAAAGGATAGGAAACAAAGCTAAGATGATCATAACAATAAGGTTTGAATCTCCTTTACGTTCTTGAGCGCTATTAACATTAGCGTGATCTACTTTTATAGGCTTTATTTCTTTAGTATTTGCATATGTACTTTTTGAAGTGGATGCAATGGCAGAACCTTGAGAGGAATTACTAATACTTGGTGTTTTATGATGTACTGCGGGTTGAGCAACGATTTTTAAGGGAGCTATTGCTATGGTTTTTTCTTCTGCTTTTGCAATTACTACAGTTTCAATTTTTTCTTCAGGAGCTGTTATTTTTGCTGCTTTTGCATGTGATATTGCAGGTTTTGTGCTTGTACTACCGCTTTTGCTTACGTAAAATCCTTTATTGTATTTACGTTTGGCAATGGTGTATTTTCCGTTACATGAACTGAAAACGATGCCAATAATGGCCATTAGTGCAATGATCTTTTTCATAGGGTTTAATTTTTCTTAAATGTAAAAATTCTTTTGTTCCATTAACAACTCAGTGCATTAAAATTATCCACATCTATTTAATCGAACTTCAAAAAATATTTTTTTTATTATTTGGGTGCCGGGCGCGCCTGCCTGCCGGTAGGCAGGCTTTCACTTCAAGCCCCGCAGTCTTTTGCAGTGGCGCTAAAGCTGTGGTGGCTTCCTGCTTTCACACAAGCCGGCGCAAAAGCTCACTGGGCTTTTGCCCCCTCCTTGCTTATGCGCCACATCGCCTGCCTACCGGACAGGCAAAATCCTCGCTCGGCTTTCCGCTCAATCGCTGGCGCAGCAATGAGATTGTGCTTACGGTAAAAAATATCATCTAACAATGTAAATGAAAAATTTCAGACGAGTAAAGCACGCAGTTTTTATTGAGTATTCTAAGAAATAGTGTTTGTGCATTTTTGAGAATTGGCTATTTAATGTAAAGATGCGCGGTAATTGGAAAATGGTCGGTAAAGGTTTCTTCGGCTCTCTTAAAGCGATCGCATCCCAATTGTTCGCTGTATAAAATATAGTCGATCCTAAATTGAGGCCATTCGCCAGCATAAGTTCTTCCAAAGCCCGAACCTTTTTCAATAAAAGCATCATTCAATTTTTCGCTCAATTGCTTATAGGCAAATGATGCGGCAGTATCATTAAAATCGCCACATAAAATGATCTTGTATTTGCAAGTGGCCATGTGAGCTTTTAGGGCCTCCACTTGTTTTGCTCGTTTTGTAAATGCGCGCTTTAAGCGACGCAATACATTTTTACTTTTTTCAATATCTTCTTCGCTTTCATTCCCGTTTTTAATATCTTCCAAAAATTTATTATCTTTTTTACTAAAACTTATCGATTGCAAATGCATATTGTAAATTCTAACGGTGTCTTTCCGTATCACTACGTCAGTATAAATACACATATTATTACTTCGTGTTTTAAAAACGATCTTTCCTCTATTAATTACCGGAAATCGGCTAAAGGTGGCAAGTCCCCAATGATCATATTTACGAAGCGTGATGGTGTATTCAGTATGGTAATTGGGCAAATTTAAAAGTTTGGTGAGCGAATCAATATTATTAAAATCGCCTTCTTCTTCGGACGTGTAGAATTCTTGGAAACAAATAATATCCGAATCTATATCCGCTAAATTTCCAAAGATCTTTTCGCGAGTTTCTTTATTATGCCTCCAATTGTAAAGATCAAACAACATGCTGTTGTAAGATGTGATTTTGAAACTTTTTACAGAGGTGGCTGTAGTGTTTTTGAACTGCACGTATTTGGATGCTGTTGGATAAGCAAAAGCTAATCCAACCAGCGATATAATAAAGCATCTTCTAAATTGCGCAAGCCAATATAACATGAAGCTTAAATTCAATAAGAAAATAAAAGGGAAGGCTAAACCTGCAAATGCAATGGGCCAAAATAAAAGGGGAGAAATGTATTTAGCAAAACACGCCGTAACAAGAAATACAATTACAAAATAATTGAGCCATAGCATAAAACGATTGAATTTTGAAAGCTTACGGTCGTTCTTTACTGCTATCATTGTTCGCAGCTCGGCAATGGATATTTTTTTGAATGCTGCTATTTTAATGTCTGAATTTTAAAATAACAAAAAGAAGAAATAATATAGGAATAGAAGAAAGTAACATGCCAACATAACCCTTTGGCCATTTTACTTCGTCGAACTCAAATTTTTGATTCAAAAAAATATTGATACCCGCAAAAATAAATCCCAAAATGGCAAGCCCAACGCCATAATACACATATCTTACTTGGTAAATACTTAAAGTACATATGGCACCAATGATCAACGATATCCAGCCCGATACTTTATAAATGAGTCGTGTGTACATTATTCAACAAAGAAATTGCCTAGTTTACGACGTAATTTGCTGCTGTAATTTTGAAATTGCCAGTCGTTATAATTATTAGTAGCATTTATGCATCTTCCAAATTGTTTGATACGGTATTTCATTTCGTCGCTAAGCAAATTGTACAATTCCAAGGCTTCTGCATATTCAGAAGCATTATCTTTAATTCTATTAAAGTGATCTTCTAAACTATCGTCTAATACAGTTCCCGGTTTTATCCCTTTGCGTAAAGCCAATAAATATTTATCGCGAACAATAAACGATTCGGCACTTGAGTTTAAAAAGCGTTCTTTTATTTCTGCAGGAAGATCATAATCGTTCTCTAATTCATAATCCCACTCATCTTTATAGCGATGCTCCAAATATAAATGTGGCGCCGCAAACACATGTTTCCAATCAATAGGGTATTGCCATAAATTAAAACGACGCGAATTATTGCCCAGATCAATGATCTTAAATTGTTTTTTGGTTGGTAATACACGGCTTCCACGCCCTATCATTTGGTGATAAAGCGTTAATGATTTTGTTGCACGATTAAGCATTATGGTTTCAACTTCAGGTTCATCAAAACCTGTAGTTAAAATACTTACCGAAGTTAAAATGCCATCTTTTGTATTGCGAAACCATTCTAAAGTATCGGAGCGCTCTTTATCGCTAAACGTGCTGTCTAAATGTTTTACAGGGTAACCCTTCTTTTTAAAGGTTTCGTAAATAGCTCGGCTGGTAAGAATACCTGCGTTAAAGATCAATGTTTTTGTTCCTTTTCCAACTTCTTCATAAGCCTCCACTAATTTACTTTGCATGATGGCTTGTGTGTAGAGTAATTCGTGCGAACCAACAGTAAACTCTCCGTTATTTCCAACACGAAGAGAACTTAAATTTACATCGTACGAATAAGTAACACCTTCACACAAATAACCTTTATCAATTAGTGTGGCAATGCTTTCGCCAATAATAAGATCGTTGTAGGTTTGATACAACGGTAATTTTTTATTACTGCTTAAGGGCGTAGCTGTAACACCTAAAATATTTACGTCGCTAAAATAATGAAAGATCTTGCGGAACGAATTATTATGCGCCTCATCTACAATTACCAATCCAATATCTTCTAAAAACTGATCGTTCTCTTGAAGACGATTGTTTAATGTTTCTACCAATGCGGTAAAACTTTGATATTCGGTTTGATTGGGCAATGATTTTACTTCGCTATTGATCACCTTATTAGAAATCCCTAATTCGGTAAGTACGTCGTTGGTTTGCCTGCTTAACTCTATACGATGCGTTAAAATGAGGATCTTTTTATTGAAATGTGCAATATACCGTCTTGCGATCTCGCTAAAAATAATGGTCTTTCCGCCACCTGTTGGTAATTGAAAAAGTAGGTTTGCATTTGAGGGCATACTTACAAGCTTGCCAAAAATGGTATTTACTGCATCTTCCTGGAAGGGATAGAGTTTGCGCTGTTCTACTATGCTTTTTGACTCACTGCTCATAAAAAAATGTAACCTTCAAATATACAGCATTTTTGATGTATATAGAGTGTTAATAAGTACAAAATTTCCCACTAAATTTTGCTTATCTTTACTGTTTTTTTAATCCACATTCCTATGCCAAAAATCTCTTCAAAGGCTAACACCATGCCTTCCTCGCCAATTCGCAAACTCGTACCGTTTGCAGATGCCGCCAAAAAAAGAGGAATTAAGATATATCATTTAAATATTGGGCAACCCGATATTGAAACCCCACCTACTTTCATTAACGCTATAAAAAACGCTGATATAAAGGTGCTTGAGTATTCGCATAGTGCAGGAAATGAAAGCTACCGTAAAAAATTATGTAATTACTATGCCGAATATAATATCAACATTGATGCTACGCAGGTAATAATTACTTGTGGCGGAAGTGAAGCTATTTCTATTGCTATGATGACCTGTTTTAACCCGGGCGACGAAGTAATTATTCCGGAACCATTTTATGCTAACTACAATGGTTTTTCAACAGCAGCTGACGTGAAAGTAAAACCTATTCGTAGTTTTATCGACAGTGGTTTTGCATTGCCTCCAATAAGTGAGTTCGAAAAACTGATCACACCAAAAACAAAAGGCATTATGATCTGTAACCCCGGAAATCCTACGGGTTATTTATATTCAAAAGAAGAATTAAATGCTTTACGCGAATTAGTTTTAAAGTACGACCTGTTTTTACTAAGCGATGAAGTGTATCGCGAGTTTTGCTATGACGGTAAAGAATATGTGAGTGTAATGCATTTACAAGGCATTGAAAATAATGTGATCTTATTGGATTCTATTAGCAAACGTTATAGCGCTTGTGGTGCTCGTATTGGCGCCATGATAAGTAAGAATAAAGAAGTGATGGCAGCAGCGCTTAAATTTGCGCAAGCACGTTTAAGCCCGCCAAGTTACGGACAAATAGGAGCGGAGGCCGCTTTAGAAACACCAAAGAGTTATTTTGAAGAAGTAAAAACAGAATATATTACCCGCCGCGATTTTGTAATCGATACCATCAATAAAATTCCGGGTGTGTTTTGCCCTAAACCAAGTGGCGCATTTTATTGCATTGCCAAATTACCAATTGATAATGCCGATAAATTTTGCCAATGGTTATTAGAAGATTTTAATTATAATAAAGAAACAGTAATGTTGGCGCCTGCTACAGGTTTTTATTCTACGCCGGGCGCAGGAATAAATGAAGTTCGTATTGCTTATGTTTTAAATAAAACGAATCTTAAAAACGCTTTAGCTTGTTTGGCCGAAGCATTAAAAGTTTACCCCGGAAAAACAAACTAATGAAAAAATTATTTTATAGTTTAGGTTGTATGGCTCTTGTTTCGTGCGGAACAGATGAGCCTGTTGTTGGAAAAGAAAGTGAGAAAATCGATTCATCATTTATTCTAGAAGCAAAACACTTAGTAGTTAAAGACCCAAAAGATCTTACCGATGCAAGAGGGATCTTAGGAATATTTTTTGTTCCCGAAATGCTAACGGTAAGTAAAATGGATTCGACAAATATGTATCATGTGGCCGAAAAAATGGCCCAGGGTTATGTAGCGGTAAATAAAGATATTGCTTTTATGAAAGCAAAAATAAATGGATCGCCAGGAGCAATTTATTATAATAGCGATTCTGCTAATTTTATTTTTGAATGTGTTGTGCCCATTGAGCAAATGCCTAAAGTTGACCCCAAAAACAGTAAGATAGTTATTTTAGAAGAGGGCAATATGCTAGTTTATAATTATTATGGACATCCAGATGGACTCTTTGATGCTTACGGAGAAATAAACGAGTACTGCAAAAAAAATAGTTTAATGCATGTTGGCCCCATGCGCGAATTTTATATTACCGATAGCTCAACCGAGCCTGATAAAAACAAATGGTTAACGCGCATCATGTTACCGGTTAAATAACCTTTAGAGGCAGAAACAACAGGTGTGCTTCGCTCCCGATAGCAATCGGGATCACAGAGTTTTTCACAGAGGGCACTGAGTGCTGTTCGGATTTAGCTTGGCTCTGTTTTCTGTTTGATATCCTCTGTGTAGCGTCAGCACTCTGTGGCTTCTGTCTCTAGTTCGCAAAAACATGCCACTCTGTCACTAATTACCTAATGGCCGAATCCTTGCTATCATATCAGTAGCTAATTTTATAGAGTGAAGAATTATCTAGGTAAAAAATTATTCAGTATTTCTATTTGGCCATTATTTTTTTTAATGATCATTTGGGGAGTTTTTTTGTATGGAAACACAACCATGGATCATCAAGCTATTTACGGCGTACTTCCTCGAACTTTAGAAGGCGTAAAAGGAATTTTTTTCTCGATTTTTATTCATGGAGGTTTAGATCATATTGCTTCTAATAGTTTACCCTTGCTTATTTTAGGTATGATGCTGTTTTTCTTTTATAAAAAAATAGCAAAAGCTGCTTTTATTTGGATATGGCTGGTAAGTGGTTTATGGTTGTGGATTGGGGGGCGAAATAATATGTATCATCCCATTTATCATATTGGAGCAAGTACATTAATTTATGGCTTAGCAACTTTTTTATTTTTTAGTGGTGTATTTAGAAAGCATTTGCGATTGATGGTTGTATCGGCATTGGTTGTGTTTTTATATGGCAGCATCATGTGGGGAATTTTTCCTTTAAAAGAAGAAATAAGCTGGGAGGGACATTTATTTGGCGCCATTGCTGGATTGCTAACCGCCTTTAATTATCGCAAAGAAGGTCAACAGCCTCGCAAATACGATTGGGAGGATGAAAAGGATGATGATGAAAATAGTAGCAAGGAAAATGATCCAAATCAAATTACTGTGAATTATGTTTATAAGAAGGAAGAGTAGGGGTTTGTCGCTTGCTTGGTGTTACCACTTGTAGCGCACACAAAAGTATGACTTACAAATTTTTAATTAATTTGTCTGGAGTTAGAACGGGAATTTCGGAACCCTTAAAGTCTTTAATGTTCCTTGTCACAATACAGTCCAATTTCTCAATGGAGTAAGTACTAATTAGTCGTCCCTCAAAAACCCTTTAAGCCTTGGTATATATTGAGTTTGTTTAAAAATAGTGCGATAAAAATCTCTCGAAAAAAGTAAAAAAGGATTAAAAAAGCGGCAGATGTTTTTTAGTG
>JAWXAS010000059.1:0-6308 GCA_034439635.1 Bacteroidota bacterium
CTGCACCTAATGCGCTTGCTGAGAACGTGCCTGTTGTATATTGGCATACGTTTGCAGAACTAAATGCAGTTACGGGATTACGCGGAACAACTGATACATTGGTAACCGCAGTAGACGTACAAACTAAAGTTGTACTTGGACTAACATAATACGCAGTAACCGAATAATCACCGGATTGAATTGGCGCTACGTTATTTATCTGTGGATTTTGTAACGTAGAAGTGAATTGTGGCACAGTAGAACTTGCCCAACTATAAGATGTTGCACCAACCGCAGCTGCAGTTAATGGTAAATTAGAGTTTTGACAAAGAGTGAAGAATGGCGTTACAACCAAAGGAGCAACTGGAACAACGGCTGCACTCATTTGAGCAGTAGCCGAACAAGTTAATGTTTGATTATCGATTGAATATGGTAAACCGGTATAGGTATTTATTACAGTTAAACTATAGAATCCAGTTGCTGCAGGCATCACGTTAACTATATTATTACTAGGAGTGCTTGATGAAAACGCGTTAGGACCAGTCCATGAATAAGTTGCAGTAGCACTAGTAGTTGCAGCAGAATTAATTTGTAAAAGAGAACCCTGACAAACCGGACCATTATTTGCTAAAGCAGTAATAGTTGGAGTCGGATAAATATTAACTGTTACAGTTGCAACAATTGGACAAGAACCTGGATTAACAGTTACACTGTAAACACCTGAGTTTGTTGGTTGAGCAGCTGCAATAAGTGGATTAGCTATATTAGCTGTATAACTACCTGGACCAGCCCATGTATATGTAAAGTTTACAGCAGCTGTTGGTTGAGCAGAAGTTTGCACATTTAAATTCAATTGAGAACCGTTACAAAGAGGACCATTACTTGTAGCTGTAGCAGTAATAACACCCGGAGGAGTGATACCTACATAAATATTATAATCTTCTGTTTCTCCATATCCATACATGTTACATGGGTCGATATTTAAGCCACTTGTGGCCCAGGCACAACGAACGCGTAACCTATATGTTCCTGAAGGTTGTGCAGCAGGTACGGTAAAATTTACGCTAGGATGAAAAGCAGGACCAGCCATTACACCAGTCCAACATACACGCTCAGCAGGAATTTGGAAAACACCATTACCATTCCAGTCAATAAATACAGCATTACCTTGAGCCCATGTATTACCATTTTGAATATTACAGGTAATTACTTGGCCCGGATTTACAACTAAATAATGTTGACAGCCATGAAAGAAATAGTTTCTTTGACCCATGTTTGGAAAATTTTGTGAATTACAACCTGAGTTATTGTTTGTAATATTAATTACACCACCAGTTGTATTGAAACTATTGATAAAGTCGTTGATCCAGTTACCAGGTGTATTTGAAGGACCTCCTTGATTACACGGAATCGCCCATGCTCCATATATTGGCATACAAAACGGCGCCGGACCCACAAGAGCCTGAGCGCTCACGTTTGTTTGAACAAATAAAGCTAGCAGTAAGCAGGCTATTGATATATTTCTTGTTATACGTTTCATGATTGTACGTTTAAAAATTCTTACTTGTATAGATAAAATAATTTATTAGTTGGCATAAGAACAATAGCGTCTTTAAAACCCGGTAGGGTAATAATTACTTCTTCATTCTCTTTTCTTTGTGACTCAAAACGAACAACATCAATGATCTCCTCATTTAATGTAATACCTTCAGTTGAATGATTACGCTTAACTGAGAATGATTCAGACATGTACCACATTTCTTTTACATATTGGAATTTATTGTCTTCTTTCCATTTAGCGAACACCTCTGGTCCACCATGTCTTGTTTCTACATAAGGTAGAAATTTCTTTTCCTTTATTGGATCTAATTTTACTTTGCTCCAATCCTGAGAAAATGAACTGAAAGACAGTGTCATCAAAAAAGCTAGAAGGAATAATCTCATATTTATTTTCATTGTGAGTGATTTTATGTAACAAAGATACAGTAACAGAGGGGTTTAAGTTAATTTTTCAATCATTTAAAAGTGAGTTTCACTCAAAAGTTTTAAGGTTTCTAAAATTTAGTTGGCTGAGTGAAATGTTGACTTTAGAGCATTTTAATAACATATAAAAGTTACTTAAATCGATTTAGCTTGCCTGTCTAATTCAATTACAATATCATATAGTTCTGTTTATCAATTATTTAAAAACAATTTAGGTAAGTGGCTTATTTCAGGAGTTTTTCAAGGAAGGCTTTCACCTCGTTGAGATTATTGTACTTTGAAAAACTGAACCGGTAAGAGTATTTAACCTCCTCATCGCTCAAATTCATAGCTTTTAAAACATGAGATGGATTAGCTTCAAATGAGGTACAAGCCGAGCCACTCGAAAATGCAAATTGATTCAAAAGGTCCTTTAAATTTAGCTGTTTCGGGAATTTTATATTAGAGGTATTATATAATCGGTTACGTGTTGAACCGTTGATGGTCAATCCTTCTAGGTCTAATAACTGATGCTCAAAATGATTTTTGAACTTTGAAATGTGTGCATTTACCTCCCACTGATCGCGCTGCGCTACTTCTAATGCCTTTGCCATCCCAACAATTCCAGTCACATTTAATGTTCCCGAACGTAAATTATTTTGGTGCGAACCACCATGCATTTGGGCCAACACATTCACTCTCGGTTCTTTTCTCCTCACATACAAAGCGCCTACTCCTTTTGGTCCGTGAAATTTATGAGCACTAAAAGCCATACAATGAATATGTTGTTCAACTACATCACATCTCATTTTACCAATATATTGTGTTGCATCTGTAAAAAAAATGATCTTTCTCTCTGCACAGATCTGTCCGATTTTTTCTATATCCTGCAATACGCCAGTTTCATTGTTTGCAGCCATAACAGCTATCAAAATTGTTTTGTTTGTGATCGCCTTTTCCAACTCTTCAATATCAATAACGCCTTCCTTGTCTACATTTAAATATGTAACACTAGCGCCTAGTTTTTCCAAATGCATACACACATCAAGCACCGCTTTATGCTCGGTTTTTACGGTAATAATATGCTTTCCTTTTGTTTTATAAGCTTCATAAATTCCTTTTATAGCAAGATTGATAGATTCAGTTGCGCCTGATGTAAAGATCAATTCGCCGGGTTCACAATTAATTAAAGAAGCTATTTGCTCCTTTGCTTTATCTACGGCCGCCTCTGCTTGCCATCCAAACGCATGTAACTTACTAGCAGCATTACCATACTGCTCTTTAAAATAAGGTATCATCGCTTCCATAACCTCGTCATCAACACGGGTTGTTGCATTATTATCAAAATAAATGGTGTTCAGCATTATGTTATTCCTTTACCTTTGCGGCTCAGGTGTTCAAAGGTATAAATAAACATTATTTACTTCTCCATTTCATTGTTTTTATTTGGGGTTTTTCGCCCATACTCGGGCGTTTTATAACTGCCGATGCCTATCAATTGGTTTGGTGGAGAATTTTGGCCACAGTAACTGTCATGTTCCTTTACATCCAAATGGCGAGAATAAATTATATCATCGACGGAAAAACAATTTTACAATTAGCTGGAACGGGAGTGATCATTGCCATACATTGGCTTTGTTTTTACGGTGCTATTAAAGTGTCTAATGTTTCGGTTACTATGGTGGCTTTTAGTACCGGCACACTTTTCAGTTCTATAATTGAGCCCCTTCTTTTTAAAAGAAAAGTTCGCTTGTATGAAGTTGTGATCGGACTGATCATCATTGCGGGAATTGGCTTTATTTTTACCATTGAAACCACCTACCGGCTTGGAATTTTGCTAGGAGTTATTGCCGCATTTACAGCTGCTATTTTTGGCGTTATAAACGGACTCATGATCAAAAAAACCGAAGCAACGGTGATCTCTTTTTACGAATTATTTGCAGCTTTTATTGCACTTAGCATTTATCTTTTGTGCACGCATAAATTTGATGCGCACTTTTTTGCCTTGGATAATCGCTCCATTTTAGGCTTAACCATTCTCTCATTGGTTTGTACAGTGTTTCCTTTTATTGCCTCGGTAAACTTGAATAAATATATTAGTCCCTACACCCAAATACTCACCGTTAATTTAGAAACTGTTTACGGTATTATTTGGGCCATAATTTTTTACGAAGAGAACTTAGAGCTTACACCCAGTTTTTATATTGGCGTACTAATTATTTTGATAGCGGTATTTTTAAACCCTTTCATAAAGGCAAGGTTACACCAAGCAAAAGCGAGTTGATTTGATTTTTTTGGGCGCCCCCCTTTGCCTTTGAAATTACGGAGCAAAGGGGTCGGGCTGCTCCGGGCTCCGCTTCGCTTCGGCTTTTTTTGTTCGGCGAAAAAGCCGCACAAAAAAGAGCTAAACCCTCCGCATCCCTGGCGCAGTACGTAATGGAGGCAGCAGCTTTTTTACCGATGCGTGAGGGATTGCAGCAAAAGATTGTTCGCCGCGGCGAACGGAAAGCCCGACCCAATGAAGTAGAAAAACCTCCAGCATGTGTCCGGTTTTTCTACTTCATTGGGGCACGCCCAAATTATTAAATAATTAGCACTACTTAATTTGCATTAAAATCAAAAAAACATTTTAATTTTATGCCAATGAAAAAGAATAGTTGCTTTGAGTGTGGCGAAGAAATAAAAGGAAGAGCCGATAAAAAATTCTGCGATGATAATTGCAGGAATAATCACAATAATAAGATCAATAGTGAAGGCAATAATCTTGTAAGAAACATCAATAATACCTTGCGCAAAAATCGCCGCACCTTAAAAGCCATCTTAAAAAGAGAAGAACACATTAATGTTAGCCGACAAAAATTAGTGGATCAACAGTTCAATTTTAAGTATTACACTAACATGATAACCACAAAGAATAACACTACCTACTATTATTGTTACGAATTTGGCTACCGATTACTGGAGAACAATTACATTATGGTTGTGAAACAAAGTGATAAGACTAAAGAAAAAAAGATTGAATAGTTAGAAGTTGGAAGTACGAATGACGAGGTACGAATCTTAGCTTATATTCGTTAATAGTACTTTGTAAATCGTCTTCAGTATTTATTTTAATTTTCGTCCTATCTCTCTCTCAGCATCTTTTTTCTTGATATCCTGACGTTTATCGAATTCTTTTTTTCCTTTTGCCAAAGCAACATCAACTTTTGCAAAACCTTTATCACTCAAAAATAATCTTACAGGAATAATGGTGAGGCCCTGATCTTTTAATTTACCCTCCAATTTTCGTAATTCGGCTTTACTCAACAATAATTTTCGTTCTCGCAGAGGCTCATGATTTTTAAATGAGGCCTCCGAATATTCGGTGATGTGCAAATTCTTAATATACAGTTCTCCATGCCTGAAATAACAATAACTATCGCTCAAACCCGCTTTTCCTTCTCTGATCGATTTTATCTCAGTGCCTTGGAGTACTATTCCGGCTGTAAATTGCTCCAGAAATTGATAATCAAATCGGGCCCTTCGGTTCTCTATATTGATCTTATTACTTAACTTAGGCACAGGGCAAAATTACTAATTATGTTAGACAGTACAATTAATTTAGTAAAAGCAGATATAGTCGACGCAGCTTTGATCGAAAATCTTGCGCGTACCATTTGGCATGAGTACTACCCAAGCATCATTACCGTTGAGCAAATTGACTATATGCTCAAAAAAATGTATAGCCAAGACAGCTTATTAGAGCAAATGACCCAAAAGAAAGATACTTTCTATCTTGTTTTGGTAAATCACGAACCTCAGGGATTTATTTCGATAACTCATAATGATGAAAAAAATTATTTTCTCAATAAATTCTATTTGATTCAAAATAGTGCCGCAAAAGGAAAAGGGACACGGGCATTCAAACAATTGCTTTCTATTTTACAGCCGAACAAGATCACACTAACAGTTAACCGACAAAATTTTAAATCCATTAATTTTTATTTCAAAAATGGATTTGTAATTGAGCGCGTGGCCGATTTTGATATTGGTAACAATTACGTGATGAATGATTTTGTGATGATCTGGAATAAACCTTCTTAGACTATTTTTTTGTAAAAATTTTTGGCCGCCTGCCCTTCGCCACTGAAATTCACACACTCAGGGCACTGGGCTTTTCGCTGCAAGTCCTCACTCATTTTTCGCTTCGCTTCAAAATTCGCTCCGGGCTTTTCGCTACAATCCCTGGCGCGGCTGTAGGGCAAGCATCTCGAAAAACAGAATACTAGATAGTCGTCCCTCAAAAACTCTGTAAGCCTTGTTATTATTGAGTTTGTTTAAAAATAGTGCGATAAAAATCTACCGAAAAAAGTAAAAAAGGATTAAAA
>JAWXAS010000060.1:0-17085 GCA_034439635.1 Bacteroidota bacterium
CCTAAACAAGGCTTTTCATTCTATCCCGGGCGCAGAATTGCGGTTTAATTTACACTTAAAAACATCTGCCGCTTTTTTAATCCTTTTTTACTTTTTTCGGTAGATTTTTTTCGCACTATTTTTAAACAAACTCAATAATAACAAGGCTTATATAGTTTTTGAAGGACGACTAAGTAGCGCTTACTTTCGTTAAAATGCCCCTTCTTTTTTCCCTTTATTTGGAGTACATTTGTCCTCGTATTATTTTAAAACTATGAACGTAAAAACATTAGGTCAATTTGTAATAGAGAAGCAAGCCGATTTTCCATACGCTAAAGGCGAATTATCGCGTTTATTAAGAGATATTGGTATTGCCTCAAAAATAGTTAATCGTGAGGTAAGTAAAGCTGGTTTAGCAGAGATCTTAGGTGAAACCGGTGATATTAATATTCAAGGCGAAAAGGTAAAGAAGCTTGATGTTTTTGCAAACGAACAGTTTATTGCAGCTTTTAAAGCAGGTGGCGAAGTTTGTGCTATTGCAAGCGAAGAAACGGAGGACATCATTTCCATTGATTCTGAAATTTCAAAAACAGCAAAGTATGTTGTAGCAATTGACCCTTTAGATGGCTCATCAAATATTGATGTAAATGTTTCGGTTGGAACAATATTTTCTATTTACCGTCGTAAATCTTTAAGTGGCCCCGGTACTTTAGAAGATTTTATGCAACGTGGAACCGAACAGGTTGCTGCGGGTTATGTTATTTACGGAAGCAGCTGTATGATGGTTTATACCACAGGTAAAGGTGTAAATGGTTTTACATTAGATCCTAGTATTGGTGAGTTTTGTTTATCGCATCCAAATATGCAAACCAAAAAAGATGGTTTGGTTTATTCTGTAAATGAAGGAAACTATTTGCACTTTGCTGATGGAATAAAAAAATACATTAAATACTGTCAGGAAGAAGACAAAGTAACCGGCCGTCCATACTCATCACGTTATATTGGATCAGGCGTTGCAGATATTCACAGAAATTTAATTACAGGTGGTGTTTATATTTATCCTACAACTACAAAATCGCCAAATGGCAAACTGCGTTTACTTTATGAGTGCAACCCCTTAGCTTTTATATTAGAGCAAGCGGGCGGTAAAGCTACCACAGGCGAAAAACGCATCATGGAAGTTGATCTAAAGGAATTACACCAACGTACCCCATTAATTATTGGAAGTGCCAATATGGTGGATACTGTGATGGAGTTTATTAAGAAATATACGGGGCAAACGGCGTAAAATTCCCATTAAGGCTTAGGCTTAACCGCAAGCGTATCAAAATTTGTTGAATAGGCTACAAAAGCACCAAACACATCTTCATTTTGCCCGAACATACTTTTTACATTAGTAGGTGCTGAAAATGGATTTGAGTTGCTCGCTTTGTTTTGGTAGTATGTATACCAAAAATCATATTCTTTTTTTCCAATGTGAGTAAATTTTACCGCCACCGTATCTCCCACTCTATACCAAATCCTTCTTGGGTCATCACGCCACTCTTGAATTTTATCGGGTTGCGGACCGCGATCATAAGAAAAATCAAAAGCCTTTCCATCCACAAATTTATCATCAAACACCGAGAATAAAGGAGCAGCAAAAAAATTATCTTTATATTTTGCGTTCAAACGCTTAGAGAACCAACGATAATTATTTCCTAAACCTGCAGGCTCTTTAAAATGCTGCCAAATAAAACCTAATGAGTCTTGTTCCCATCTAAAATATAAACTATCTAATGGAACAGGCGGCAATATGGTAGATTGCACCGAATACTCTTTTGCATTATATCTTACCTTTAAAGTATAGGTCTTTCCTACTTGTCCTGTTATTTTAGTTCCCAAATAAATATACCCTGTTGTTGGATCTAATTCAGAAAGCGTGTCAATAATTGTACCATCACTTACAGTAACAAACGCGCCCTTTACGAATGCTTTTTCGGGTGTGCTAAAATCAAAGGTTCCAAAGTATGGAACAGATACCGACAAAAGCACAACAGGATTTTTTCCTGTTTCAATACTTCCTTCTACTACAAGTTTTTCTTTGTAATCGGGTAGTTTTACATTTACGTCTTTGCGGCATGCAAAAAGCAAACTTGTTAAGTTAATTAATATGTATGTTTTGTTTTTCAATTTGTAGCTCTTTCCTTCCCCATCGCTTTCGCAACACCTCTGAAGAGGGGGATAAGTTTAAAATTTAAAATTCCATGTTACACTTGGTAAAATTGGAAATAAAGATACTTGCTTTGCTCCCACTTTTAATGTTCCGTTTGTAAAATCTCCTTCACGCGTAAAATAAATAAAATACGGATTGTACCTATTGTAAGCATTAAATACACTTAAAGTAAAACTATTGCTAAAGTACTTTGCCCATTTTTTTGGTACTTTAATGTTTGTTGTATCCTTACCATCCTTTATATAACGCTCAATTAATTTCTTTCGTTTTTTATCTAAATGTTTTTCGCGATCAGGTGTAAATGTTACGTTCAAATCCATACGATGATAAGGGACAAATTGATAAGAGTTTCGTAAACCATAATCATGGCTCTGACTTCCTTCATATAAAAAAAAGCCATTTGGTAATGTTCCTCTGTTTCCTGTACCATACACCCATACCATTCCAAAATTCCAAAGTTTGTTCATGTCGTAAGTTAAAACAAGAGATGCATCATGCCTGCGATCGTACTTGGCCAAAAATTTTCTTCCGTAATTTATCTCGTCAAATTGACGCCATGTCCACGATAACGTATAACCAATCCATCCTGTAAATTTCCCTTTGGATTTCTTTACAAAAAATTCTGCTCCATAAGCCCAGCCTTTTCCGTAAGTAAATGCATTATCCGGATTGTCATATACATTATCACTTGGCTCGGAACCTTCTTTATATTCAATTTGATTGGCCATTGTTTTGTAATATACTTCAACACTGGTTTCATACTGATTTTCCTTAAAGTTTTTAAAGAAACCCAAAGCATACTGATTTCCAATTTGTGGTTTAATAACCTCTGTGCATGGCATCCAAACATCTGTAGGTAAACTCAAAGATGAGATAGTTGCTAAATGTATAAACTGATAATTTCTGGTATACGATGCTTTTAAAGAAGAGCTTGGATTTAGGCTATAACGCAATGCTAATCGCGGCTCAAGTCCATCGTAATTCACCACCTTTTCGCCTGGCTTGTAAACTACCGTGTCGTTCACTCTATCAAACATATCTTTTTTGTAACGCTTAAACGGTCCCACTTGTGTAAAATTTCCGTACCGCAAGCCAATATTTGCTTTAAATTTTGAACTAATATCCCAATCATCTCCAATATAAACGGCGGCATCGTGCGAATACAAACGAATTACTTCACCCAGATCAAACGAAGTTTCTCCCTGTTTTGCACTTACGTTGGTTGGCGTAAATATGTGATAAATATAATTAACGCCGGCCCTGATATTATGGCGAGAGTTTGGAAAATAATTAAGGTCGTACTTAATATTAAAATCTCTGATGCCAGATTTGATCTTGAATTCAAATTCATCTTGCGTGGCCGCAAAACTAAAATCATAATTCGAAAATACAGCCGTGGTATTTGAAAATAATTTCGGATTAAAAATATGATTCCATCTTAAGCTTGCTGTTGTATTTCCCCAAGGAATTCGCGTTGAAAATCCACCCTCGATGTCTTTAAAGTCAAAAACATCTCTTCCGTGATACGTACTAAAAAATAAACGATTTTTATCATTGATGATATAATTTAACTTCGCATTCAGATCATAGAAATGATAGGCGGTTCCTTTAAAGTCTGATTTATCTAACCATGGTTTTGCCAAAATATCAATATAAGTTCTACGAGCACTAATAATAAAAGAGGCTTTGTTTTTAATAATAGGGCCTTGAATAGTTAACCTAGAAGCGATCACTCCTATTCCACCATCAACCTGAAACTTTTGATTATTACCATCTTTCATGTTGATGTCTAATACCGCAGACAATCTACCACCGTATTGCGCGGGCATTCCTCCTTTGATCAAACTCACATTTTTAATCGCATCTCCATTAAATACTGAAAAGAAACCCATTAAATGTGAAGCATTGTAAACGTTTGCTTCATCCAACAAAATTAAATTTTGATCCGGTCCTCCACCACGAACATAAAAACCAGTATTACCATCGCCTGCGTTTTTAACTCCGGGTAATAATTGAATCGTTTTTAAAATATCTACTTCGCCCATAAAAGCCGGGATCTTTTTTATTTCGGCCATATCCAAATTTACAGCGCTCATTTGCGTACTCTTTACATTCTCTTCATTTCCCTTTGCACTAACTTCTACTTCATCCAATTGCTTTTCGGGAGTCAACATTTTTATATTTAATGATTGGTTAGCGTTTAAGTCAATAGCAGTTGTAAATGTTGAATACCCAATGAGCTGACAAACGAGAACGTAATTACCTTTTGGGGAATTAATGGAATAAAAACCGTATTGATTTGTAGAAGAAACTTTTTTCCCTACCTGTACGGTAGCCGGGCTTTCCTTTAAATAAACAACAGCGCCAATAAGCGATTCGCCGTTAGATCCATCAGAAACGCTGCCGCTGATAGAAAAATTTTGTGCCGCTAGTTTTGAACTAACAACAAACAGAAAAATATATACAAAAATTGATCTCAATTACTAACCGACTATTAGACTTCGGGATGCAAAATTAGTTTATAATGCCGTATTATTTTAAAGAAACCAACTTAAGGATGATATTTATCTATCAAATAGATCAAACTCCCAATAGCAGCGGCACCAAGCTCCAATTCGCGCTTATTTACCTTGTCGAACGTATCGTCGGCTGTATGATGGATATCAAAATAACGTTGATTATCGGGTTCAAAACCAATGCAAGGCACGCCTAATTTCTCTAATGGACCAATATCGGCACCACCACCGCCAATTTTAATGTTCTCTATAAAATAAGGCTTAAATAAAGGCGCCCATTTTGAAACCATATTATGCATTCCTTTTGTGGTATCAACTCCAAAACCGCGAGGTGTATATCCACCAGCATCTGTTTCAAGTGCTGCAATGTGTTTAAGTTTTTTCTCTTCAGCCTCTTTAAAATATGCATTAGCACCACCTAAACCATTCTCTTCGTTCATAAAACAAACTGTTCTAATGGTATGGCGTGGCTTTACGCCCATTTTTTTAAACATTCCCATCACATCAATGGTTTGAACAACGCCAGCACCATCATCATGCGCGCCTTGGCCATTATCCCAACTATCTAAATGTCCTCCAGAAATAATATACTCATTTGGTTTTTCTGAACCCTTTATCTCTCCGATAACATTAAACGAAGGCACATCAGGCAAATTCTTTGATTCGTTTTGCAAGAAAAGCATCAGATCAGGGTCTTTTTCCAAGGCATCACTCAAATCGTTTGCCGCAAGATAACTCAAAGCAAAACATGGGATCTTGATCATTGATACTGAAGTATCATATTTCATATTTCCGGTGTGAGGAGAATTATTACGCGCGTTTGTCATACTGCGCACTACCGTTGCCAATGCACCGTATTTTGCGGCGCGTGAAGCACCAGCATGTCTGTATTTTACAGTTTCTCCGTAAGATGTTCCGGGCACAATATTTTTATCATTAAAACGTACATTAAAGAAAACTATCTTACCCTTTATTTTTACTTCGCCCAATTTTTCTAATTCATCAAATGAACTCACAGAGATCACATTTGCTTTTAATCCGGCAAGAGGAGTACTAACACTACTTCCTAATGTTGTGATGGCTAATGCTTTTTTACTTATTTTTAATTTGGTTGAATTGAGTTCACACTTCTCAATTTTTCCTCTTTCCCAATGCGGCACCATACAAGGCTGCAAATAAACCGTGTCAGCACCTGCATCATAAAGTGCTTTTTTGGCCCAATACACAGCCTCTTCGGCCTTTTTACTTCCGCTTAATCGTCCGCCGATTTTTGTAGCTAAATACTCGAGATTCTTATAACTCTTGCTTTCAGTTAAATAATGATCATAAATCTTTCGCAACATTATAGAATCATTGGTTTGTGCGTTAAAGCTTAAAGTAAAAAGAAAAGCAAAAAGTAAAAAATATATTCTCATAATGTATTAGTTTAAAATTTATCTCCCGAACCACCGCCACCAAATTGGCCGCCACCCATTTCTACACCGGTATCTATAGGCTGAGCATGCGTTCCAAAACTTTGAGCGATCACAAGCGCTTCGGCATTTGTTTTAAGGAAATTATCTTCATTAGGATCATCTTTAAAGGTGATGCCATTTTTATCGTTTATTAAATATTTTATAGAAGCGTATGCTAAAACTATCATCATTATACCGGCTATCGTTAATGAAACTTCAGGGTGTCCCAAACTAAAATAATATTTAAAAGTAATGGCTGAAACTGCAATTAATAATAAAGCAGCCCAAACCATTAATTTATCCTTTGATCTTAAGCCAAAAAATAAATACAGCAAAGGAACAAAAGCCGTGAAAGCATAAAAAATAAGTGCCATTGGAATATCTTGTCCTTCGTTTAGATCCAAATGAAAAAACTCAACGCTACTTTCGCGGATAACATAATAATTTCCGGAAACGTAAAATACAATTAATGCAATTGATTTTATCACCTTTAAACAACCTTTATAATGAATTATTTGCGGCAAATACATTTGCTTTTTTACAATAAAATAAAATGCTGCAGATAAAGCCATGAATGCAAAAGGCATTATAAATTTAGCGACGTCGCCAATTTTCATGATCAATAAAAAGAAAATGGTATAAATGCAGACTACCATAAAAATGGTTACAACTCTATCTATATACCTTACTGCTGCTGCTATAAGAAATGGCAAATAAATAAAGCAGAGTAATAGAAGTCCATCTTCGTCGTTAAGATTATTGCTTATACTAAACGCAACAGCCGAAAAAATAAAACTCAAAGCACTATATAAAAGCGCATCATCAATTCCATTGCTATACCAATTACGCCATTGAATAAATTTTTCGAGAAAAAACACACATGCGCCACCAAAAACAATGCTTACTACAATGCTATAACCCTCAAACGAATTATCATTCATAAAGATGCTCATGGTAACTAAAGAAAATAAACCGAGCCCTGCGCTTATAAGAAAAAGTGTAAAAAGAAATAATCCAACTTTGATAAAAATATTAGGTTTAAAGTATTCTATTGGATACTTATTTAAAACGGAGGCCATTTGCGCACCATTGATCAAATCGCGGCTAAACCACTGCTTGGTCTTTTTAACGACAAGCAAATTGCTTAATAATATTTTATTATAAGCGATCATTTTTTAATTCTTAAAATGCGTTTATAATAAATAAAGAAAAGGACAACTCCGGCACATGATGCTACAATGTAAAATAGCCCAAGCATAAAACTTAATTCATTCCCTATTTGAATTAAAAGAGAAAAGAAAGAATAGGTTAATGCTATATAACCATACACCACAGATAGTAAAAGAAACAAAAACGACTTCTCAGCAATGGCATAGCGCATATAATAGAATACAAGGCCGGCGATCAATAAAAAGTAAACAAAAGCCATATAACCTTCGTTAAACAAACCCGCCAAAAGAGCAATAAATAAAATGTTTGAAGCAAAATTATTATAAGTAAAGCCAAAGTGCTTTTTAACATCCTTAATATCCGTCAATTTTGAAAATCCAGCTAAAACAGCCCCTACAACAATCGATGTCCAAATAATATCATTGCTTGAAAAGTCATTATTCTTCAACAAATGCATTGGTGTTACCGAAATTCCTGCCGAAGCAGCAAAACCTGTAATTCCTAGTGAAAGAATTCCTTTGTGATCGAATACATAAGCAGTACCCAAAAAAAGTGCGGCCGGAAATAGTGTTGCAATGCCATAGTGTGTTCCAAAAACCATATATTGATATTGTATATACCCAATAAGGACTCCAAACAATAAACAACCAAGCAACACCACATAATCAAATAAAGGAGAGTCGTATTTTACTTCGCCGTTGGAATATGGCTTTCTCCTTATGAAGCCGTAATAAAAAGAAGCAGCGCAAGCAATGCTTATTACTCCAATAATAACCGTGTGGCCAATTGTGTCGATATTTTGATACACCAAAATACCCAGGCCCGACATAAATAAAAGAATACCGAGATAAAGAATGGTTTTTAATTCCCAATGAACGCTCATGGGTTTGTCGCGCTCCGAATCGTTTATGCGCTGAGCTTGATCCTGATCAAGAATGCCATCATTTATTAATTGATCTGTAACGTTCACTTACTTTATAACTAAGTTTTTTACTAATTCGTAACCACAAAACTGATTGATCTTTTTTACAATGCTTTCTTTGCTATACATCACTTCGTTTTTAACTGCAGCTGAATCTAAATATAAAAAAACATTTTTTTGATCATCAAAGCTTACAGAAATTGTGTGATTTGCAATAACCTTTCCGGCAATTTCCTCCCAAGCATTTTTAACAGCAAAACGACTCATTTTTATATCCAGTTTTTCACTTTTTAGTAATTGCTGAATGGCGTCGCCCAATTTTATAAGATTACTTTTTCTCATACTATTTCATCTACCAATGCATTGTTAACCTTAAATAATTTATGATCTGTTTTACTATTGCCAAATAAGATCTGCATTCGTTCAATGTGTGTGTCGGTAATAAATACTTGACCAAATTCATCTCCTTTTACAAGATCAATTAATTTATTAAAACGCGTCTCGTCCAATTTATCATACACATCATCCAATAACAACAGGGGTTTTTCGTGTTTTCTATCTTTTATATATTGAAATTGCGCCAATTTTAAAGCGAGTAAATACGACTTTTGCTGTCCTTGTGATGCAAATTTTTTGAGTGAAAGTCCATTGATCTTAAAGTCCATATCATCTTTGTGTGGACCAACCGTAGTATATTCCAAAATTCTATCTTTTGGCAAACACGCCATAAGTGCCGTTTTAAAATCACGTCCTTCCAGCGAACTTTCGTAATCTAAAAGCACTTCTTCTTTATGATCGCTAAGGATTTCATAAAAATGATTGAACATAGGAATGAATGAATTCAAAAAATCTTTTCTTTTTTCAATAAGAACATTTCCGTAAATGGTTAGCTGCTGATCCCATATCTCCAACAATGATGAATCCATTGTTTGCCCCTTTGCAAATTGCTTCAAAAGTGAATTTCGTTGTTTTACAGCACCGTTATAGGCGATCAAACTATCCAAATATACTTTGTCGTATTGCGAAATGATGCTATCAACAAATTTTCTTCTGATCTCGCTTACACCCCAAATCAATTCATTATCGTTAGGACTTATCATTACCAAAGGATACTGCCCAATATGCTCGCTTAATTTATGATACTCTTTACCGTTCTTTTTAAATACCTTTTTTTGATTACGTTTTATTCCACAATACACCGCATCAGTTTCTCCATTTTTATCAAAATGACCCTGTAGGATGAAGTAAGCCTCGGTATTTTTGATATTTTGACTATCAATGGCATTAAAATAACTCTTGCATAAACTGAGGTAATGAATGGCGTCTAAAAGGTTGGTTTTACCCGAGCCATTATTGCCCACAAAGCAGTTGATCCTCGGCGAAAAACGGGCCGAAAACTCGCTGTAATTCTTGAAGTTAACTAAGGATAGGTCTTTTAAAAACATACGTTTCAACGTAAAAATACGCTTAGTTTACGAGCCTTTGGGGCATGTTTAAAAAAATTTCGATTTATCAGTAAAAAAGCCTATTTTTGCACCCTATTATTTTAACAAATGGCAGAAACTAAAGATGAGTCTACAATTGAGAATGTAGATGCTAATGAACAAGTTGAAGAGATTATTGAGGAGCAAGAAGAGCGTGCGATAGATCCTAATTTGCAGGGCATTCAGCTTTTTTATGAAAAGAACAAGAAAATGGTCCAGTACGGTGGTGGTGGATTACTTGTAGTTATTGCTGCTTTTGTATTCTGGAATTTTAAGTATTTACCCGAAAAAGAAGCTGAAGCCGGAAACGAGATCATGTGGGCTCAAAAGTTCTTTGATATCGACAGTTTTAGTATTGCATTAAATGGTAACCGTATGGTTTACACAGCTGATGGTCAAAAACCAATAATGGGGTTTGATGCTGTAGCTGATGAATATGGAATGACAAAAACCGGAACACTTGCTAATTATTACGCAGGGATTTGTTATTTACGTCTTGGTAAATACGAACAAGCCATTGAAAGATTAGAAAAGTACAATTTGGATGACGAAATGATTGCTCCAATGGCAACAGGATTAATTGGTGATGCTTATGTTGAGCAAAACAAAGTTGATGAAGCCATTAAATATTATTTAAAAGCGGCAGATATGAGGGTAAATAATTTTACAACACCTTATTTCTTAAAGAAAGCGAGTTTTGCTTATGAGTTGAAATCAAATTATGCTGAAGCCGTAAATATGTACGAACGTTTGGAAAAAGAATACGGTAGCACCGAAATTGGCAAAGAAGCCGACAGGCATATTGCCCGATTAAAAGCACTAGGGAATTTATAAAACAAACTCAAACCCCGCACTATTATGCGGGGTTGTTTTTTTAAGAAGATGTTGAGTACACAAAAAAATCTATCAACCTTTGAAGGTAGCGAAGTGCCAAGTGCAGCGCGTTATAAATTTGGCATTGTTTGGGCTGAGTGGAATCATGAGATCACACACGAATTAAAAGAGGGCGCTCTTAGTTTTTTGAGAGAAAAAGATGCTAAAGAAAAGAATATTACCATTAGAACTGTTCCCGGAGCATATGAGTTAACACTTGGCGCGCAATATTTATTACAGAAACAAAAAGTTGATGCAGTTATTGTTTTAGGTTGCGTGATTCAAGGAGAAACAAGGCATTTTGATTTTATTTGTGATGCAGTGGCAAATGGGATTACTCAACTGAATATCAAATTTGGCAAGCCGGTGATATTTGGTGTTTTAACCCCAAATAACATGCAGCAAGCTGTTGATAGAGCGGGCGGAAAGCACGGCAATAAAGGTGAAGAGGCTGCCGCAACAGCAATAAAAATGCTGGCCCTTAGAGATTCGTTCACTAAAAAATAATGCCTGCTTACTCAATTACAAAATAACACATTCTCTTTTTTATTATATTTGATATTGCACTTTTATTAGTATGACAAACATAAAATTTGGAACCGACGGCTGGAGAGCCATTATAGCAAAAGACTTTACGGTAGACAACGTTGCACGTGTTACCGAAGCTGTAAGTAAATACTTGATCAAAACTCACAAACAACCAAGCGTTATTTTAGGACACGATTGCCGCTTTGCAGGAGAGTTATTTGCAGAAACAGCCGCGAAGGTTTTTATTGCGAATAATATAAAAGTGTTTTTGGCGAAAGACTTTATTAGCACGCCAATGATCTCATTGGGTGCGGTAAAATATAAAACACATCTTGGAGTTATTATTACTGCAAGCCATAATCCTGCTTCGTACAATGGCTATAAAATAAAAGCACATTATGGCGGACCACTTGGGCCTGAATTGGTGAAGGAAATAGAAGATATTATTCCTCCAGATACAATTTATGACCTTGATGTAATTAATTTAAAGGATGCTGAAAAAAATGGTCTTTTAAACTACATAGACCTTGAGAACGATTACATTAAACATGTAGAAAAGAATTTTAACCTAGACGCTATTAGAAATTCGAAATTGAATTTGGTATACGATAGTATGTTTGGTGCAGGCCAAAGAGTAATGAGTAAATTATTTCCAAACATTCATCATTTACATAACGATAATAATCCTGGTTTTCATGGGCAAGCTCCGGAGCCAATTCATAAGAATTTACAAGAGTTAAGTAATTTTATTAAGTCGAACGGAAATATTTCTTGTGGTTTAGCTACAGATGGAGATGCTGATCGTATTGGCTTATATGATGGGGAAGGAAAATTTGTTGATTCGCATCATATAATTTTGTTGTTGATCCATTACATGGTGAAGTACAAAAATATGAAAGGAAAAGTAGCAGTTGCGTTTAGTACTTCGGTGAAAATAAAAAATATGTGCGACCATTATAATTTACCGCTTGATGTTGTGAAAATTGGTTTCAAATATATTTGTGGCATTATGGTAAAAGAAGATGTGTTAGTTGGTGGTGAAGAAAGTGGTGGTATTGCTATTAAAGGACATATTCCTGAGCGCGATGGGATTTGGATGGGTTTAACCATTTGGGAATTCATGGCAAAATCGGGCAAATCATTAAAAGAATTAATTCAAGAGGTTTACGATATAACAGGAACGTTTTGGTTTGAGCGTAACGACCTATATATTGATGAGGCCACAAAACAAAAAGTATTGGAAGCTTGCAAAAAAGGAAGCTACAAAGCCTTTGGTAAATATAATGTATCGCGCATTGAAGACCTAGACGGTTACAAATATTTCTTTGATGATAATACATGGTTAATGATCCGTGCGAGTGGAACAGAGCCGGTATTACGTTTATACGCTGAGGGAGCAACCAAAGAAATTGCGTTTGATATTTTAGAGCATACCAAAAAAACTTTGTTGGGGTAATGACGTCTAGTCTTTTGAGGAAATCGCAATTTTATCGATTGGGATAATAATAATTCCATTTGGAATCTATTTGTTTAGAAATGGTCTTGAAACTGGGAAGAAAGAACTAAAAGAAAATGATTATCCAAAATCAGGCGCAGATCTTGCTATTCTTGGGCTTGGGTTGATTGGTTTTGGAATAATATTAATCTATCGTTTTTGCATTATTGTTACTGAATAATATCATTTAACTCCCCCCATCAATTTCTTCATTATAGGAGAAATGGCAATTAAAACTACGCCGCCAATAAGTGCATATAAACCTAATTGTTTATAGCCCTCGGTATAGATCATAAATTTTTCGGCATTAGTTGAATTTTGAGAAGCCTCGGCAATGTTTGCTCCTAATAGTCCTGCAAAGTACTGACCATAAGCGCTTGCTAAAAACCACATGCCCATTACAACTGCTTGTAATTTTATCGGCGAAAGTTTTGTCATTACCGACATTCCAATGGGCGATAAACATAATTCACCCAAGGTAATAACGAACCATCCAAATGTAAATACACCTAAGGATGTTACGCCGTTTGTATCTACAAATAAGCGCGTATAAAAGAAAACATAAAATCCGGCAGCTAAAAATAAAAATGCCAAACCAAATTTTACAATAGTATTTGGTTCCAACTTCCATTTATTCATAAAGATCCAAAGGATCCCAAGTGGTGCTGCAAATGCGATCACAAAAAGAGAGTTTGCGGAATTATTCATACTGTTTGGGTCAAGCTCAGCTCCAAAAACAGAATTAGTTAAATTGTTTGCTGCAAAAATACTTAGCGACCCTCCACTCTGCTCAAAAAATGCCCAAAAGAAAATAGAAAAGAACATGAATAAAATAGCCGCGATCAATTTTTTATTTTCGTCCCACGAATAGTTCTTCATTTCGTAAATTAAATACACCAAAGAAGCAGGGCCAATAATACGCATAAACCAATCGGTATATTCGGTTTTGGAAACCATGGCAATAACAATTGGAATAAGAATAATTGAACCAACATACGTTGAATATTCGTAAATCAATTTCCTTTTGGGTGTAAGGTGTTCTATAGGTGAATTTCCAATGCTTCCAATACTTTTTTGCGTTCTTACAAACGTAATTAAGCTTATGATCATTACCACCGCAGCTAAACCAAATGCAACATTCCACTCCATGCCTTGAGGAATATAACTGTCAAACATCACACGCTTACCAATGGCGATGCATAAATAACCACCAATTAAAGCACCCAAGTTAACGCCAGCGTAGAACAATGAAAAACCGGCATCTGTGCGCGAATCTCCCTCTTTGTATAAACGACCAACGATAGAAGAAATATTTGGCTTAAAAAAAGCTGTTCCAACCACATTAAAACCTATGCCAATAAAGAAAAATTGCTTTGGATCAATGGCAAGCACAATACTTCCTATGATCATTAGTAACCCACCCCAAAAAAGTGAGCGACGATATCCAAGAATTTTATCGGCAAATAAACCACCAATAAACGTAAATGCGTAAACAAAGGATTGCGAAGCGCCGTATTGCAAATTGGCTTCAACTTCGTTGTAGCTAAGCTGGTTGATCATAAAGAACACCAACATGCCGCGCATTCCGTAGAAACTAAATCGTTCCCACATTTCACTAAAAAACAAATACCATAATTGCTTAGGGTACTTGCCTTTAAAATTTTGTATTTCTTCTAATTCTTTGATTTTATAGCACGCGGATAACGCGGATGATTATGATTTAATAAGATTATGCCTGTCGTTTGAAAACACCCTTCTTTTAAACTCTGGTTTCTTTCCAAAATTCATTAGTAATCCAACTTCAATTTCTGTAGCTTTTAAATAATTTAGTAACTGACATTCATGTTCATTGCATAAAGATTCGGTAGCTTTTAATTCTATAGTGACACTTTCATTAACCGTAAGATCAGCATAATATTCACCTACCTCACTACCTTCATAATAAACTTTAATTATCTTTTGCTTGTCTACATTCAGCCCCATTGATAAGAGCTCAATGTACATAGCATTTTCATAAACCTTTTCAAGAAACCCAAAACCCAGAGTATTATAAACATTGTAAAACGCTTTAATTATCTTTTCAGTTATTTCGGTATGTTTAAAATTATCCGAGCCTATCATTAAAAATCCGTATTAATCATAATCATCCGCGTTATCCGCGTGCCATTATACGCGATCTATATCCAGTGGCGTATCTTGATGACCTTTTTCATTCATCATTTTTTGTAACCAAGAACTTAATGCAAATAAAATCCCGGCTGCAATACCTGTCATAATAATAAATAGCATAAAAAATTCAAATAAATTTGTAATTTGAAAACCTGCAAAAGAGGGGTATACAACTGGCTTTGATGGATCAACATCACCTGATGGTGGAATTAAAGCGCTTAGTGTACCTGCAAATTTATTAGCAGCTGCATTGGCTAAAAACCAAGTTCCCATCATTAATGATGATAATCTTAAAGGGGCCAATTTAGATACCATGGATAATCCAATTGGTGATAAACACAACTCACCCATTGAATGAATGATGTATAAAGCAAATAGCCACATCATGCTTGTTTTATCTGCTATTCCTAATCCTTTTACAGCAATTGCAATCACAACATAACCTAAGGCAACTAAAGCTAAGCCAATTGCCATTTTTTTAGGTGATGATGGTTCCAATTTCTTTTTATATAAATATCCCCAAATCATTGAAAAAAGTGGAGCTAAACAAATTACAGCTAATGGGTTTACTGATTGAAACCAACTTGCTGGAAATTCTGACTTTTTAAAGTCGGGAATATAACCTGACAAAAATAAAACAACTAGTATAACTGATACTAGTATTGTTACAATGTAATCCATGTTTTTCTTCCAATCAAAAAACCATTTTAATCCTTTTGATAAAAAATACATTATAGAAATTCCAGAAAGCATAATCAACCATCCTGGGATAAATAAACTTACTGCTCTATCTACTTGCCTGTCTGCGAACAATGTTAAAGAAGCGCCCGCTTGTTCAAAAGCACCCCAAAAGAAAATCACAAAAAAAGCTAGGATGAAAATTACGATAATCCTATTTCTTTCTGTTTTATTTAAACTCTTATCTGTTAAAATAACAATTGGCATAATAACCATAGCACCATAAATAAAATAACTTATGATATCTACATCACTCTTGAACATCTGCTTAAAGTTTAGCATAAAAAATACAATTCCAAATGAACCAATTATAAGAGCAATGCTTTTAATGTCAAGCTTTTTCACTGGTAAACCTATTTCTTTTCCTTCTTCTGATATTAAATATTTTTTTTGATACAAAACAAAACTAATCAAACTGGCGATCATGCCTAAGCAAGCTGCCAAAAACCCCCATTTGAAATCCATTGAACCGCAAACTAATGGGGAGAAAAAGGCACCAAGGTTTATGCCCATATAAAAAATTGTAAAGGCGCTATCAATTCTTCTATCTCCCTCAGGATACAATTGACCAACCATTGTTGAGATATTTGGTTTGAAGAATCCATTACCGATAATTATAGAAGTTAAACCCATCCACATAATAGATACGCCGCCTTCGGCACCAGCCGAAGCGCTTAAGAACATAAAAAACTGTCCAATAGCCATTAATAATCCGCCAATGATGATACTTCTTCTGTTTCCTAAAAACTTATCGCATAAATAACCTCCTAATAACGGAGTTAAATAAACCAATCCAGTATAACTACCGTAGATCTCTGACGCATCTTTATCTTGCATTAATAATACCTTGGTCATAAACAAAATGAAGATCGCCCTCATTCCGTAATAACTAAAGCGTTCCCACATCTCCGTGAAGAATAAAAAATAAAGTCCTTTTGGGTGACCGTTTTTAACTTGATTTTGTGCCATGTTTTTTATTTAGTTTGGTAAAAATAGCCTTTTAATTCAATAATTCAAATGTATTTAGTGGTGTTTAATAACCACCTATAAAATTTTATTTAATTTGGTTAACATTCATAACTGTTGCCTCTCCACTGGTACAAACAGCGCCTGTGGCTTTATCCTTAATAACAGTTTCAACCACTGCCCTATTCTTTTCTACTACTACTTCTTTCACAGTAAAATGAGCTTCGTATACTGTGTCTACAAACATTGGTCGCAAAAAAGATAAAGATTGCTTTAAATAAATTGTTCCTTCACCCGGAAATAATGTTCCGAATACTTTACTGAACAAAGATGCACTCAACATACCGTGCATAATGGGTTTTTTGAACATAGTTGTTGCGGCATAATCTGCATCTAAGTGAACAGGATTTTTATCACCTGTTGCATTTGCAAAAGCTTGTACTTCTGCTTGCGAGAATTGAAACTCGTATGTGTAGGTGTCGTTTAGTTTTATCATGATATTAGTTTATCTAAAATTATACATTTATGTTAATAACGAAATTCGAAGTACGAACCTAAACGCAGAATCGTAGTTCG
>JAWXAS010000061.1:0-32020 GCA_034439635.1 Bacteroidota bacterium
GTGATGAGTTGTACTTTATGAAACCCGATTTTATCGGTTAATTTGCCGCCAAAAAAAGCGCCTATCATGGCGCCTAAACCCCACAAGCCAACAACGGTTCCTGCTTCGCTGAGTGTTCTTCCAACATCTTTGCTTGTAAGATAAAGTGTCATGAAAGGTAATACCATGGTGCCGCTTCTGTTGATGAGAATGACCACAGATAAAAGCCATGTTTCGCGTGAAAGTCCGGTGAAAGATGAACGGTAAAGGGCGAATGCCTTTTTAAGCATAGTACAAAATTAATGAAAAAGAGGAAGAGTGTACGTGTAATTTGTATCTTTAGTAATTGGATGATGCAATTACAGTTTCATAAATTCCCAATTTTAATATTTGTAAGTCTTATTTGCCTTTCATGTAGTAAAAAGATATGGCAGGGAAGATCAAATGATCATAAAAAATGGCTCAAAGCGTTTCCAACTTTAGAAAAAGCAAAAGGAATAGAATATATAAATACTCAGATCAGAGTTTTTGACATGAAAAAGCATGAAACTGTTGCGGATGTTGGTGGTTATGATGGAACTTATTTGAGCTTATACAGTTTGTACACCGACAGCGTTAATTACATAGTTGAGGATGTTGATTCCGGTGGATTTAGAAATCTTCCTTTTTTTGTGAAACATTTTGAAAGTTTAAAAGGAACACCAAATACGAATACTTACAAAACTGTTCTTGGAGAATACACAAGGACGAATTTGAGATCTTCATCCTGCGATAAGATCCTTATCATTGAAGCTTTTCATCATTTTAGTGATCCTGTATCGATGTTAACAGATATAAAACAAGCTTTAAAAAAGGATGGAATTCTTTTTATAGAAGAGCCTATTGCTGAAAGAACGAAATTGAAAGGAAGTGAACCGCGTTACTGTCGCTCTGATTTTTTAGGGCTACTCCAAACTAATGGTTTTAAGTTGGTATATGAAGAAAAGAGTAGAGGAAGATTTATTATTTTTAAATTCGTAAAGGCAAACTAACAATTAACTCTTTAGAGAGCTTCTTTAATTTTCTTTAATGCCGTTAGTTTTCAGATTCGTTTCTATACAGTAGAAATACCATTTACATCCGTTGTGAGCGCCTCACTCATGTAATTTAAAAAAGGTCGCATGGCTTTAAAGCTTTCATTCACCGAGTGGTAAAATTTTGGGGATAGAACTTCTTTATCGGTAAAATGTTTGATGAGTAGAAATTGCTTGTATCTTAAAAGATCAATGGCTTTATCATCCGCATCAAAACCTTTTGGTGTTGTTTTTAATTGCTCTCCGTAAAGCGTTCCAAAATTTTTGATGAATGTTTTATTTTTAAGGAGCTTCCTGAAATTTTTGTGATCGTAAGAAAACTCATCCCGAATTCGTTTCAAATCATTAGGCTCAGGTCCCCAAAATCCTCCCGCAATAAATGTATTGCCCGATTCAACATGAAAGTAATAAGAGCCCCTTCTTAATTTTGTAGCGCGCTTAAAACTTCCACCCCAATGTGTATTGTAAGGTGTTTTGTTTTTCGAAAAACGCACATCTCTGTAAATGCGGTGTTGACTTTTTTTCCCGCTTTCGGTTTCGATCACATCGTGTTTATTCATTTCGAATAAAAGTGTGTCTGCAAATAATTCTATGGTTTTTAGTTCGGTGAGGTAACGTTCTTTATTGGCATTGAACCAATCACGATCGTTATTTTTTTTGAGGAGTTTTAAAAAGTCGAGATTGCTTTTTTTAATTACGGAGTTCATTTTTTAAAAAAGTTCTTTTGTAATCTTCGCAAGGATATCTTTTACTGCAGCTAATTCTTCTTCTAATTTTGTGACACGACTTTCAAGATTTATTTTTGGAGAACTTGCTTGTTCTTCTTCTGTTGTGTTTTCTTCAGTCTCTACCGGAACTTCGCCCAATAAATGAACAAAGCGTGTTTCTTTTTGTCCGGGACGGCGTGATGTTTCTTTTACAAAAGGATGCGAACCGGTTCTTAATTTCTCAAGCGTTTCCAGAACGGAGGCAAGTGAACTAAATTCGTGTAAACGTCCTGAGTTGGTATTTAATTCGCCCGGAGTTTGTGAGCCGCGCAGAAGAAGTAAACACATAATGGCAAGCTCACCGTCAGTTAATGGATGTACGGTTGTAAAATTATGTTTGTATTTTATAACGCGGCTGCTTCCGCCAACGGCTGTTGAAACAAGACTTTGCGCTTTTAAATTATGGAGCGCTTGAATTACCGTTTCTTCATCGTATTCAACCACCGGTTTACGCGATGATTTTTGATTGCATGCAGCCGTAAGCGAATTCAATGTCATTGGATAGTAGTCGGGGGTTGCAATACTTTTTTCAATGAGCGAACCCAAAACTCTTTGTTCAACCGCGTTTAAAATTGGTAATTCTTTTGAATTGTCCATTTTATTTTGGAGCTAAATTCTTATTAACTATTTCTAATTTTGAAATTGCATATGGGTCATCCTTTTTATAAACTAATGCTTCTTCGTAAGCTGTTTTTGCTTCGACCCAGCGTTTCATTTTAAATAGATCATCGGCACGTTTGATAGTAGCTTTGTATTTATCTGCTCCAAGCACGCCTGGAATTGAATGCTTGCTATTGCCATGACCAACTGAAGGATCTTTATCGCTTGCGTCAGTTTCATATTTCAATTTCTTAGCTTCCTCTTCTTTTGCTAATCTTTCAGCTTCTCTTTTATCAGCTAGTGCTTTTGCTTCAGCATCATCTTCTGCTTTGGCTTTTGCCATGCCTTCTTTTTGTTTGCGTTCTTTCTCTTTCTTTTCTTCAGCTTTTGCTTTGGCATCTGTCATGTCTGCTTCCTTAGCTTTTGCTTCAGCCTCCAGTCTCTCTTTTTCTTTTTGTTTACGCTTATCTTCCGCAGCTTTAATGGCTGTATCATCTTCAGCCTTTGATTTTGCTAAGCCTTCTTTTTGTTTACGCTCTTTTTCAGCTTTCTCGTTAGCTAATGCCTTTGCAGCCTCATCTGCCTTTGCCTTTTCGACTGCATTTTTTTCTTGAGCAGCTTTATTTGCTGCAGATGTTTTGTCGGCCGCTGCTTTTGCGGCCGCATCTGCATCTGCTTTTGCTTTTGCGGCCGCATCTGCGAGTGCCTTTTCAGCTGCTGCTTTTTCAGCCGCTGCTTTTTTAGCAGCTTCTTCGGCTGCTTTTGCTTGAGCATCATTGGCGTTCTTTAAACACTCTCCAACTTTTACCAGTTGCATTCCGGGATATGTTTCAAAAGGGATCATGGCCATTGCTTCTTGGTACAATTTTTTGGCAAGCGGACAATCAGGTTTTGCCAAAGCAACATCTCCGGCTTTATTTGTATTACAAAATTTTGTTATGAGCGCATTTTCTGCCTCATATATTTTCATTACCGTATTTAATCCATTTTCAGTAACAACATCATCATGGTTAAATAATTTTTTCTTTGGTTTGAATTCTACTTTTACAAGAGGCCGCTCTAAACCTGAATAATCTATGCCCGGATAAGCTCTTGCCATAATAAAACCACCAATGCTAAAAGTTGGCTTCCAATCATCCTTCGCAAATTCGTCAGAAACTCCGGTAGTGTTTACAGCAAATCGCTTTGTGTTATAGCCGGGATAAGAAACCGTTAGTAGAAAATCGCCGTTGGCAGGTACATTCACACTAAAATCTCCGCGGCTATCGGTAGTTGTTTCGGCAACCACTGTGCCTGCTTTTGAAAGAACGATCTTAGCGCCACCTAAAGATTTTTCTTCTTTTTCGTAAGTGCTCGTGAGCTTCCATGTACGAAGTTCAACATTGCTGCTTAATTTTAATGTCCAACTTTGGCACCAAACATTGAGGCTTAATAACAAGCCTGCTGCAAAAATTGAAGTTCTTTTTACCATAACGATGTCCAAATTACATAATCTATATTACTAAAAAAAGCCTTTATGCTCTCAATAGAGGCAAAAGGAGGTGTTTGGGATTGCATTTGGTGAAGTAATTAACACGTGATGAACATTTTTGTTAACCTGTTGATTACCTGTTGAATTAAAAGGGTGTTATAAGATCCTAAATAACCCTTGGCTCACGTATACATAACAGAACCATAACAAATTGGCACTAGTTTTGTAATGGTTATAGGTATATGCCTGCTTTTACCACACGCCGACACCTAAAGCTTAAGCCAAGGTGGGATACGGTTTCTTGTTTTAGGCATATTTTAATTGAAAATCATAAAGCCGGATTAAGGGAATCCGGCTTTTTCTTTGGTTTTTTTGTTAAGAATTACATTGTTTTTTAATCTCAAAAGTGTTTTGTGACTTGGGAGACAATGCGCGCGGGCCTGCCGGCTTTCCTCTGCAAGCCTGTTTGTGCTTTGCTATGTTTATAGGGCTCCGGTGGCTTTCTTTGGTCGCCTTCTGCCCCAACAAACATAACGCAAAGTCCTTCACAAGGCTTTTCGCTGCTCCCGATAATTGTTAGGGCGCTGGCGCAGCATTCCGGTTGAGTTTTCGGTAAAAAATTACAACCTTCACTTCAAATGAAAAAATTCAGGCATAATAACATAATCACGTTTGATTTTTTGAAAATTCGTGCATTTCGTGGCAAAATAACCTGCAGTTAAAGCTTATATTTGCAACTCAAATTTATGTTCAAGTTCATTGGGGCTATATTAGGGTATTTTTTACTCGGAAAGCATTTCTTCGGCATCATTATTGGTTTTGTAGTTGGATCGCTTATTGATAGTTATGTAACCATTTCGGGTAAAATAAAGTCGGGGGCAAAGCCAGAAGACATTTTTGAGTATTATCGGCAGCATTCAAATCAAGGAACAGGAGATTTTGCAACAATGCTTGTTACCCTAGCAGCTGCTGTTATGCGTGCCGATGGAAAAGTATTGAAGAGCGAATTAGAGTATTTAAAATCATTTTTTACGCAGCAGTTTGGGCCTCAATTTACCAGTGAACATTTAAAAACATTAAAGCATTTTTTAGATGGCGGTAATATTCCTTTAGAACAAGTTTGCGCTGACATTCGCGTTAGAACACAAGTTGAAGTTAGAATTCAGTTATTACATTTTTTATTTGGTATTGCCAGAGCAGATGGGCATGTGGCGGAACAAGAATTGAATGTGATCAGAAACATTGCCAGACTTTTGGAAATTCCGAATGCTGATTTTGAAAGCGTGAAGAATATGTTCTATCGCAATGTGAATTCAGATTATGCGGTATTAGGTATTGAATCTACAGCAACGGAAGAAGAAATTAAAAAAGCGTATAGGCAAATGGCCATTCGTTATCATCCTGATAAAGTGGCGTCCATGGGCGAAGAATATCAAAAAGGCGCCAAAGAGAAATTTCAAAAGATCCAAGAGGCTTACGAGAATATTAAAAAATCGAGAGGAATGGTTTAGTTGGTGTAAGCTTGATCAAGGATCGTTAAACATCAATAAAGATCTCTGACACTTTTTGATTATCGAAGAATACCGTTAAACCTGCCTTTTCAAATATCAATTGTTTTTCGCCCCAATCTTTATCAATGATGTGATCTGGAAAATGATTATGCTTGAAAAGAGAAATGAGTTTGTCTTCATGCAATTTGAATACCTCTTCTCCAAATAATTTAAAAGCAGGATTAGTAGTAGCCACGCACAAAAGGTGTTCAACGTCGAAAAAAAGTGTAAGTTGGGCCGCATTAAAATGATAACTAAAAGAGGCTTCACCAAAGTTGCCGCTTTCTCCTTTTTCAATATCATCAGGCTCCCCTAAAATTGAATTCACCGTTGTTGGTGTGATATCAGTTAAAGCCGCGCCACACAAGGATTTTACGGGAGCGAACTCAAAAAAAACTTCCATTTTTTATATGTTGAAAATGCGTTAAAAACTAAACTAAGTTAAGACTTAAAATAAGGCCAAAATAATTTTTGTAGATTAAATAATCATGGTATATTTGCACTCCGATTTTAACAATCGAGTTGATTCCGTAGCTCAGCTGGTAGAGCATTACACTTTTAATGTAGGGGTCCTGGGTTCGAATCCCAGCGGGATCACAAGTAAATGAAAAACCCACCTCTTAAGGTGGGTTTTTTTATTTTAAAAGGGAAGCCTTTAATTTCTCAACACTATTATCTTTTTTGATATTCCATCGATCTTCAAATAATATATACCAACATTCAAAGATGAAACATCAATGCTTAATTTGTTTGAAGAGATCTTTTCTTGAATAAGGATGCGCCCTAATTCATCTGTTACGCTATAAGTTGAATTCACTAATTGATCTGAAACAGATAGTTCGAATTGTTTGCTTGATGGATTTGGATACAAATTAAAACGAATATCGTTTGCCTGAACCATTTGAACACCTGTTGCAACTGTTGCAACAAACGCGGCTTGCGTTACTGGGATAGAATCAGTGCACAAGCCACCTTTAACGATCACATAACCATTTCTACTAACCGTTGAAGTATTTGCAGTAGTGGTTGCACTAAAGTTTCCATTTCCTGTTCCCCCACTTACCGATAAACTTAACCATGCATTTGGCGTTGTAACTGTCCATGTTCCCCAACTAAAATAACTCACATTCAACATTTGTGATGATGCTGATGAACTATAGGTTAAAGGCATTGGATTTACAATTAAAGGAGAAGCATCTTGTTTTACAACAAGGGTTTTGGTGCTTGTGCCATTTTGAATAATGATACTTCCATAACGCACACCGCCATTGTTAAGCAAGGTATTAAATGTTCCGCCATTACTATAATCATAAAACCCAGGCGTGCCTGTTGTTAAGTTTAGATTGATCCATGAACTAGTTGTGCTAACGCTAAAATTTAATAAGGAAGTGAAATCCATACCCTGATTGATATTGGTGCCTGAACCAACAACAACTGTATCTTTTCCAAATTCAAGATTACCTGTTAAGGGTTTTATATTGAATAAAAAATTGCCCGGAGTAAAATTGCCCGCAGCATTAGTTACCGAAGTTATGGCATAATAGCCATTGTAAGTTCCGCTCCATCCAAAGTTGGTGTGAAAATTATTAGAAGCATCATAACCATCGATTAAATAAAAATGCCCACCACCTTTTGCAAAAACCGGACGGCCAGCATTTAATTCGGCTTTTAGTGCAACTATTAGATCGGCAGTTGTTGCAAACATGAACGAAGCAGTAGAGTACATTTTTGGCGAGTAAGAAAAATATTTTTTTAAAATTGTTCCGTCAAAAAATGAAGTAGAATTGCTATTACTCCATTGCATATCACAGGCCACACCTAAATTGTACATTAATTTTGCTACTTCTGCATTTGCCGATGTAACGTTATTTGGCGTAGCTGCAAAGCTGTAGGTTTGAGAGCCAAAATTAACGCAGCTGGTAGTAAAATTACTGTTACAATGAGAGCCCCCAATACCATTAGCCGGCCAGTTGTAATATTTGCATATCATGGCCAAAGCAGTGGCATTGCAGCCTGTATAAGCTCTTCCGCAACTTCCCCCTGTGGAAACCGTTGGCGTTTGAGCATTATAATAGCAGGTTTGATTCCAGGTAGTTGTTACAAACGGTGCTACTTGGGCTTTAATTCCTGTTGAAAAGATGAGCAAAGTTAATAGGGTAATGACTCTCATTTTGTTTAGTTTTAGTGATACAAATATAATCCTCAATAAGATGCATTTCATTGATTTTATCCCAAGTGCAAAAATCCTATACAAAATGCATAAAAAAGGGTCCACTTTCTAAGTAGATTTGAGTGTATGAATAAAAGGGCCATATTTATTTTAGGCTCAATAGCAATAAGCTTTTTTAGCCATTTTAGTCATGCGGGCACCAAGCCCGATTCTTTAATCCATGTTCTAAAGAACTGCACGATCGACGCGGTAAAATTTAGGTTAGAAATAAAACTAATAATCTTGTACACCGCACAGAACAATTACCAAAGCGCCAAAACTCATGCTATTGAAGCCTCTAAACTGGCTTCAAAAATTAATGATCCTGAACTCATCATTCAAGCTAATGGCAGGTTGGGTGCCATTTATCGCGAACTAAATCAGTACGATTCGTCATTTACATGTCTTTTTAAAAATGTAGAGATAGCTGAATCAAAAAAAGACGATCAGCGAAGTTCTGAAGCCTACGTAAGTGTAGGAGCTTTGTTTCTAAGAATGAAGAATTATAATAAAGCAGATTTTTATTACAACAAAGCTTTAAAGATCAAAGAAGGAACTAAAGATGTGAGAACAATTGCGAAGATCTATAGCAAATTAGCAACAGTTCAAGTAGCACCAAAGAAGTACGATGAAGCAAGTGTGTATTTGAATAAAGCCGAAAAACTGATTGAAGGCATTAAGGAACCTATGATGTTGGCTAACGTGTATGGTAATTTGGGACGCATTCATTTGGAAATGGGAGATTTTGATAAAGCCATTTTGTATCTAGAAAAAAATAGAAAGATTAGGTATTAAATTTAATTCAGACCAAATTTTAACGCGATGCTATTCGTTCTTATCAAGAGCATACATAGATAAATTTAAAATAGACCAAAAGACAGCTACTCTTAGCCAAGCACTTAATTATGCCGAGATGAATTATAAAATTGCAGATCGTATTGAGGACGATAATGCCAAATGCGTAGCGGCAGGAAGTTTGTATAATATCCATAAACTAAAAGGAAATGCAAAAGAAGCACTCAAGTACCATGAGGTTTATACAGATTTAAATGACACCTTAACGCAATTGGATAATAATCGATACGTGGCAGATATCAATTTTAAATATGAAACAGAAAAGCAACTTATTAAACAAATCAGTATAGATAAGGAAATGAGCACTCTTGCATTAGAGGGAGAAAAGCAAACCTCGAGAAATAACATTTATGTGGCGGTGGTAATAATTTTAATTGTGTTATTAGGTGGAAGATTATTTTTTAATGCCAATAAGCAAAAACAAAAGCGAGCGCTTATTCAATTGGAAAATGAAAAACTTATAGTGGACCTTAATTTTTTAAAAGCGCAGGTTGATCCGCATACTATTTTCAATACCATAAATACAATTCACGGGCAATTGGGTATTGATGTGAAAAGCGGAAGAGATAATTTGGTGAAATTTTCGGAGCTGATGCATTATCATTATATGAGTGCAGCGATAAGTACGTGGATATCGAAAATGAGATCCAGCATTTATCAAAGTACATCGAGCTGCAGAAATTGCTTAAATCAGGCCGGATGGAATTGGAATTTAATTTGGATAAAGGATTAAGGCAGGTGTTTGTGGCCCCACTTTTATTTATTCCATTATTAGAAAATGCATTCAAATATGCTAATACCAATTCTCAAAGTAAATATTTTATCAAGATAAATCTTCATAAAGTTAATGATACCATTAAATTTACGTGTGTAAATTCACACACAAAAAAACCGGCAGAACAAAAGTCAAGAAAAGGTGGCGGCATTGGTTTAGATAATTTGAAAAAACGCCTGGAAGCTGTATACAAAAATAAGTATACCTTAACAATAAATCACGACTCTGATACGTTCCATACAACATTGGAAATTCATGTTTAAGTTAAAAGCCATAATTATTGATGATGAACCTTTTGCAATTGAAGGGTTAAAGGCATTATTATAGAGAATGCTGATATTGAATTCATAAAGGCCTTTGAAGCCCCATTAGAAGCTATTAAATTCTTAGCTAATGAAAAAATTGACCTCATGTTACTTGATATTGAAATGCCGGAACTTTCTGGTTTAGATCTTTTAAGAAATGTAAAGGATCATCCGGTAACTATCATCACAAGTGCTTATCCTCAATACGCCATAGCAGGTTTTGAATTGGATGTGTTGGATTATTTGATCAAACCAATTTCAGCCAAAAGATTAACCAAAGCTGTTTCAAAAGCTAAGGAGTATATTGAGCTTAGAAAAAATACCACCTTATCAAATGACCACGTATTCATCAAATGCGAAAAGGTGATAGAGAAGATCCTATTTGATGATATTTTGTATGTGGAAAGCTTACACAATTATGTAGCCCTTCATACAAAAATGACGCGCTTTGTTACCTAAAACAGTTTAAAGAACATTGAAGTACTTTTGCCTCAGGATAAATTCATTAAGATCCAAAAATCATTTATTGTATCGCTTAATAAGATCTCATCAATTGAAGATTCGAACGTGGTGATAGAAAAAGTGAAATTGCCCATAAGTAGAACCAAAAAAGACGAGGTTCTAAGCATGATCAGAAGAAGATAAATACCTATTAAAATTGTATATTTGTAAAACCAAAACAAACAAAATGCCAGGAACAGAACTATTTGGCGCGGAAGAGCGCAAAGAAATTGAAGATGTATTATCAACCGGAATTATGTTTCGGTTCAATCATGATGCTCAGCGTAATAATATTTGGAAGGCAAAAGATTTTGAAGCTGAAGCAAAAAAAATTACAGGAGCAAAATATGCCCTAGCGGTATCAAATGGCTCAGCCGCAATTTTAGCCGCATTAGCTTCTAGCGGAATTGGTGCTGGCGATGAAGTTATTTGCCCACCCTTTACTTACATTGCCACTATTGAAGCCATTTTGATGTTAGGCGCTTTACCAGTATTCGCAGAAATTGATGAAACATTATGTTTAAGTGCCGATGGTATTAGCAAAGCTATTACACCAAAAACAAAAGGCGTTTGCTTGGTTCATATGTGTGGAGGTAATGCAAATATGGATGAGATCATGGCTGTAGTTAACAAGAACAATTTAATTTTAGTGGAGGATGCAGGCCAAGCTTTTGCTGCTTCTTACAAAGGCACGGCAACAGGATTGTTTGGAAAGGCAGGCGCATATTCATTCGATTTTTTCAAAATTGCAACTGCCGGCGAAGGTGGTATTTTTGTAACGAACGATGAAAAGATATATCATCTGGCCGATAGTTATTGTGATCATGGCCATGACCATGTAGGAAATAATAGGGGGATGGAGAATCATCCGATCATTGGTTTTAATTATCGCATCTCTGAGCTTCATGCTGCTGTGGGTGCTGCTCAAACACGAAAAGTTCCTGCAATTCGTGAATCTAATTTAAAGAACAAAGCGTTTTTGAAAAAGCATTTGTCTAAAAATTCAGCTATTGGTTTTTCTAAACTAGGAGATGAAAATGGAGATTCAGCTACATTTTTAAATATTTTAATGCCTGATACGGAAATTGCAAAGAGAACGGTAGATGAATTTAATAAAGCTGGAGTTGGTGGATTTAATTATTGGTTCACAAATATGTACCACTTTATTAATCAATGGGACCATATTAAAAATTTAAAAACTGCTTCGAAACTTCCAATACAATTATTGGGAGCTCCGCAAGATTATAATAATCTCAATTTGCCAAAAACACAAGAGGTAGTTGGACGTTTGATATCGTTTGGTATTCGTTGTACATGGACAGAAAAGGAAATGAGCGAATTAGCCGCAAAAGTTTTAGCGTGCGTAGAGAAAGCAACAGTTTCAGTGAAAGCGTAAATAACTATTCTTCGGTAAATCCTAAATGTATCAGAGCATCGCCTTGGTTTACTACAGGTTGATTATTAATTCCAACAAGATAGCCAGCTTCAGGAGCATAGATCTTATCTTCTAAGTTTCCGAAGGGATTACATACAACGCCAAGCAGATCGTTTTTAAGAACATGTGAGCCGTTGCTTTTATTCATGTGAAATAAGCCACTTGAATTAGCCCTGATCCAAGTATCTTTCATGATTTTTACTGCAGGCATATCAGGAACTTCTACATTGATCATTTGATGGGCATTCATCAAACGTAAACAACCGTTATAACCTTCATTAATGGCTAAGTAATCAAACCGCATACTTTCACCGCCTTCATAAACTAAAATTGGCTTATTTTTTTTAGCGGCTTCTTTTCTTAACGTTCCATCGCGGTATTTGCTATTGATAATTAAGGGCGCACCAAATTTTTCTGCTAATTCTAAATTACCTTCAAATTCAAATACGCATCGGATCTGTGGATAGTTATTTATTTTGGCACCACCCGTATGAAAGTCAATTCCAAAATCAATGATCGGAAAAATATGCTTCACCAAGTCATAGGCAATTCTGCTTCCAATAGATCCTTGTTTGGATCCCGGAAAACAACGGTTTAGATCGCGGCCATCCGGAAGATCGCGGCTGCCATAAAGAAACGATATAATATTGATCACCGGGATCGCAATTAAAGAACCACATTTTAAATTCTGAACTTCTTTTCGCTGAATTATTCTTCTAATAATTTCAATTCCATTTGTCTCTTCTCCATGCATTCCTGCGCTTAGTAAAATAGCAGGACCAGGTTTTCCTGAATTGATCACATGAACCGGAATTTCAATATGAGTTTTAGTATGTAACTCATATGAGTTTAAGATCACGGTTTTGTGCTCGCCGGGTTTTATGGTTTGTTTATTTATTACTATACTCACAATACTTATTCTCCCGGTTTATTAAATTCATTACGTTCTACATATTCAATGATCTTAGTTGCAATATCAATACCTGTTGCCCCTTCAATTCCTTCCAGGCCCGGTGAAGAATTTACTTCCATTACCAGTGGTCCGCGTGATGATTGAAGCAGATCAACCCCTGCAATTCCTAATCCTAATTTTTTAGCAGCTTTAATGGCAGTGGCTCGTTCTTCAGTCGTCAATTTAATCACGGTAGCCTTTCCACCTCGGTGCAAATTACTTCTAAATTCCCCTTCTTTTGCCTGACGCTTCATAGCGCCTACAATTTGCCCATCAACAATAAATACACGCAGGTCTGCACCTTTTGCTTCACTAATAAACTCTTGAACCAACATATTAGCATCTAGCTTCAAAAATGCTTCAATTACACTACTTGCCGCTGTTTTATTTTCAGCTAAGATAACACCAATACCTTGGGTACCTTCTAATAATTTAATTACACAAGGAGCACCTCCAACAGCATCAATAACACTATCAATATCTTTATCTTTTGGAGAGTTAGCGAAGGCAGTTTTCGGAATTCCTAATCCTGCCCGTGCCAATATCTGTAAACTTCTTAATTTGTCTCGCGAACGAACTAAAGCTTGCGATTCAACTGCGGTAAAAATTTTCATCATTTCAAACTGACGAACTACTGCGGTACCGTAAAATGTTGCCGAAGCACCAATACGCGGGATCACAGCATTTACGCCGGTAATTTCTTTTCCATCATAATAAATATGTGGCCTACCTTGTTCAATGGCCAAAACACATTTCATATGATCGATCACTACAACTTCGTGACCTCTTTTTTCTGCAGCTTCGATCAATCTCTTTGTTGAATAGAGATTTTTGTTGCGAGATAAAATAGCGATACGCATCATTTTTTTAGAATTTGATTTAAATATAACGAAAGTTTTTTACCATTCAAGTGGGCTTGTTTTACATCAATGATAAATTTTCCTTTAATGGCTTTACGGCCAATTAATATAGGGTAACGCATGCTTTTACGATCAGAAAGTGAAAAATCGGCCATAATGGTTTTATGCCCAATATGAATTTGTGTGCGAATGATATAGCGCTCTTCGGCTTCTCCGAACGAATTCTTTATTTTTTTTTGCGAATACTCTGTGGTTTTATGACGTTGAGTTTTATTTCCTTGGTAATATTCGGCAGGTAACGTAAATAGTAAATACGAAATGCCATTTTCTTTTATGACTTCTATTTCTTCACAATGAATGGCAGATGAAAAAGCGCCGGTGTCAATTTTGGCTTCAGTATGATGGATGTTGAGTAAAGGAAGATCAACAAACTCGCGCCTGCCAATTAATCTTATTGGGTTTAATTTTTTAGCCATTACTGTATTTGCTATAGAAACGTTTTACATCTACCTCCGCATCCAAAGCTTCTTTATTTAAGTAGAAATGTACAAATTTTTTCGAGAAATAAGGGGCAAGCATTACGCCTTTAGTGCCTAAACCATTGAAAACAAAGAGGTTTTTGTGTAAAGGATGTTGCCCTATAATGGGCCTACGGTCGATGGTTGATGGCCTTACACCTGTTTTATGCGCAAGGATCTTATAAGGAGCGTTAATGAGGCCTTTCAGTTTTACCATTAATTCGTTTGCTCCATTTTCTGTAGGCTCATCATTTAATTCATTCCAATTATAAGTTGCTCCGACTTTAAATCGTTTGTCTTTTAATTTGAAAATAAAGGCATTATGATTTAGAATCTCTTTATCTAATTTAATTCCTTCGGCTTCAATTTCAAGTATCTCACCTTTCACTGAATTCATAGGGATCCAATTAAAGAATGGATTATTTTTCACAAGGTATCCTTCGCAAAATACAATGCTCTTTGCTTTTATAGTTTTGTAAACAACATGATCTTGGTTGATCTGTAATTGCGAATGATCAAATACTTCGTTCTTGTTTTCTAAATGTAAATTTTCGCACGCATTTAAAAAACTTTGCATATCTATATTTCCACAATTATTTACAATGCCATAGGAATTGGGCATAACAAGGGCTTTATGTTGCGTATTTGCTTCGTAAATATGTGGATCAATAAATTGTGAAAGATCGTTTTTCGATTTTTTGATCCAAAAGTTCTTTTCCTCTTCCGAAAAAAATGGTTTTATGATCACTCGCTCGTTGTAAAATTGTGATGCTGTTATTTTTTCAGCAGAGGTATAAAAAACTTTCAACTCTTTAATAAACTCATTAGCCTTCCAAGATAATGTCATCCGTTTAAATACAATTGGATTCCACAAACCGGCCGCTATGCGCGAACAATTACTTAATAATGGATCGCCAATGATGCAATACGAAAGTTGATGTTCTTGCAATCTTAAAGCCAATATATTTGCAGCAAGTCCTTTGCCAACAATAATAAGATCGAGCATTACTTTCTTTTTGTTTTTACGTGCCTGTTAAAGATCTTGGCTTTGCCTCGGTAAGCACCCGAAAAATATAATACTCCTTTGATACCAAAGAATTGTTGTGTTTGATTAAACTCGCCAATAAGTTCAAGGCCAATTCCAATATCGTAGGTTAATTTTTTGATATACGAAGCACTCATATAAACTCCGGTATTACGATATTGCAATTCGGCAATGGTATCTTGCCTCTTTATATGAGCGGCAATTGCCCCTTTATTTTGCGAAACGCCAAGTGTAAAAGCAATATTTCTTTTTTCATCTTCAATTCGATAGCAATAACCAAAATGCCCTGATAAATTATTGTTAGCAAGAAACTCATCTCCGCTCATCAAAAACCCCAATTGAAAATGCTGGCGCTTTATATGAAAAACAAAATCAATACCAATGGTGGATTGTTCTCCTTTGCGAAGGGTGGATCCTCCAAAGCCGGCACCAGCCTGTAAATAATTATTGTGAAGGGCATAACGCTTACTGTTATCAATAATTTCTTCTAAACGGTCGTACTTGCTTGTATCACGTTGCGAAAAGCCTTTAAAAAAGCTAAGGATTGTAAATATGAGAAGGAATTTTTTCAATAAGCGAATTTACAAATTAAGATCTATACCAAAAATGGATTGTTTAGTTTTTCGTAACCAGTAACAGTTGATGGCCCATGGCCACTATATACTTTAATGTCGTCTCCCAAAGGAAGCAATTTGGTTTTTATCGATTGAATGAGTGTAGGATGATCTCCTCTCGGAAGGTCGGTTCGGCCAATGCTTCCGTTAAATAGAACATCTCCGGCGATCATAACTTTTTCTTTTTCAAAGTAAAAGGTAATGCTGCCGGGTGAATGACCGGGGGTAAAAATGCAACTGAATTCTAATTCGCCCAATTGGATCACTTGTTTGTCCTCTAAAAATTTTTCGGGTTGTGGCGATTGCTCATAAGGTACGCCATACATTTCGGCAGTTTTTCCCATCACATCAATAAAGTATACATCTTCCTTATGTACTTCCGGTAACAAACCAAATTCATCAAAAATAAAACTGTTGCCCATAATATGATCTATATGCGCATGCGTTAAAAGCAAGCGTTCTAATTTTAAATTATTTTCTGAAATAAATTTTTTGATCATTTGATTCTCTTGATTGTTCGAGTTTCCGGGATCAATTATGGCGGCAATATTATTACTGTCCCAAATGAGATACGTATTTTGTTGGAAAGGATTTACCTCAAAACTTTTTAATTTTAGCATAGAACTTTTATTAGTTTCAGATCTTTTTTATCAGCCGTGATCAAATTCAAACCAGTATTTTTTCCTTTAATAAACAACCCAAATTTGTCTTCTATTCCAAGAGCTTTTGCGCCATTATGAGTTATTCCTTTTAAACTTAATTCCAATTCGCCTGTGTTTGAATAAAAAATGTTAGCTTCCTTTATCAGGTTAAGGTCGGAATTACTTGCCAAAGAATCGGTTCCAAAACATATCTGTTGGGTATTTTTTAGCAACTGGGTGTAATTTGGCAAAGTATCTTCTATATAAAGGTTAGCGCTTGGACATAAACACCAAAATACATTCGACCGAACTGATTTCATGTCCTCTTCGCTGCTAAACGTATTATGAACCAAAATGTTTGTGCCAGTATTCAACTCTTTTACATAGGAATCCAAACTGCTTTTAAAATTCGGTTTGAACCAGCTAATATCTAATTGTAAAAATTTATAGAGGTCATCAAAGTCGCTTTTTTCGCCGCGTAGAAATTTATTTTCTTCTTCGCTTTCCTGGTTATGAATGGAAGTTGGTAAATTATTATTGGCATTATGAGCGGCAATGGCTTTTATTAATTGGCTTGAGCAACTGTAGGGTGCATGCGGCGCCAAACTTCCGCTCAAACTCAATTTTTTTAATTCAGTTAATAAACCAACTCCATAGCTAAGCATTGGAGTTGTTTTTGCAGGATCTAATCCTAAAAGTTCGATGAATGTATGGTAAAAAATACTACTTTGCTGCTTCACTTCAAATGTAAGATTGATATTACTGATATCACCAACAGCTACAATTCCGTTTTGTACCATTTGAAGATCGGCTTGCTTGCCAGCTTCTATCATTTGTTCAACGGATACCAAATTTCGGCGCGACATAATGGTTTTAACGAAATCTAAAAATCCCTTTTTCTGGGGGATTATTTGATGCATATAACTTAACTCCAAATGGCAGTGAGAGTTTACAAAGCCAGGGGTAATAATGCCTTTATGGTGTTCAATAGATGAGCTTTCTACTTTAGAAGCATCTGTAATCTGCACAAAATTAGCGTTATCTTCTAATTGCAAAACAGAATCTTCTTTGAGGAACTCTTTACCATTGAAAATGCTATTTGCGCTTAAATATCTCACAAAACAAAGTTAGCTATTTACAGCGTTCTTTGGTATCTTTACGGGTCAAATAATGTCAAAAAAAAACATACGAATTTTAACTCTACCGCAAATCACCGACCTCTTTAAAGAGCTTGGAGAGCCTGCATTTAGGGCAAAACAGTTGTATGAATGGTTATGGAACAAGCGCGCCATTGATTTTGATGAAATGACCAATTTTTCACTCGATCTGAGGGAGAAGCTTAAAGAAAATTTTGAGATCCATGCTGTGGAGATCCACGATCTGCAAATTAGTAATGATAGAACTATTAAGTGTGCGATGAAATTACACGATAACTTTGTGGTGGAAAGCGTTCTTATCCCGCAAGGGGAGCGTATGACAGCTTGCATCTCTTCACAAGTGGGATGTAGTTTAACTTGTAAGTTTTGCGCCACAGCAAAATTAAAACGCATGCGGAATTTAACAGCAGATGAGATCTATGATCAAGTGGTTTTGGTAAAAGATACGGCTATGAAAAAATATGGTGAGCCTTTATCAAATATTGTTTACATGGGCATGGGCGAACCTTTGTTGAACTATAATGAGATGATGCTTTCGGTAGATCGTATCACAAATCCCAAAGGTTTAGGAATGTCGGCAAAACGTATTACAGTTTCAACGGCGGGTGTTGCCAAAATGATAAAGAAATTAGGAGATGATGGTGTAAAATTCAATCTCGCGCTTTCGTTACATGCCGCCAACGATGAAAAAAGAAATCAGTTGATGCCAATCAACGAAACAAATTCATTGTATAATTTAGAGGAAGCTTTGAATTATTTTTATGATAAAACAGGTACGCGCTGCACGTTTGAGTATATCGTTTTTAAGGATTTTAACGACACAACGCAAGATGCATTGGAATTGGTGGCCTATAGTAAAAAAGTAAAAAGTAAAATAAATATTATTGAATATAATCCAATTGATGGTGGAGAATTTAAACAAACTACCAAAGAGAGATTAGAAAATTTTGTAAAAGTTTTAGAAGATAATAACGTGATAGTGAATGTGAGAAGGAGCAGAGGTAAGGATATTGATGCGGCATGCGGGCAGCTGGCAAACAAGAATAAATTAGCAGTTATAGAGTATAAATGACCAGATATTATAAGATCTGCGAAATTTCAACAATAAGTATTAAATTAGACCCTAAGTGTCGACCACAGTAAATAAAATAAAGCATCCTATTGCCGAAAACATGGAGGTATTTGAAATAAAATTCAAAGACTCGATGAAAAGCACAGTGCCGTTGCTCGACAAGATCACGAATTACATTGTAAAGCGCAAAGGAAAACAAATTCGGCCCATGTTTGTTTTTTTGAGTGCCAAATGCCTTGGTGAAATAAACGACAGCACATACAGAGCCGCAGCTTTAATAGAATTACTTCATACAGCAACCTTAGTTCATGATGATGTGGTGGATGATAGCAATGAACGAAGAGGTTTTTTTAGTGTAAATGCTTTATGGAAGAATAAGATCGCTGTTTTAATTGGTGATTTTCTTTTATCAAAAGGATTGCTATTGAGTTTAGATAATGATGATTTTGAATTATTAAAGATAGTGAGCCATGCCGTAAAGGAAATGAGCGAAGGAGAATTATTGCAAATTGAAAAAGCGCGCCGCCTAGATATTTCCGAAGAAATTTATTTTGATATCATTACAAAAAAAACGGCTACGCTTGTAGCTGCATGTTGCGCATGCGGGGCGTTTTCGGTGGGCGCTGATCCAAAAATGGTACAAATCTTTAAAGAGTTTGGAACCCTTACCGGAATAGCTTTTCAAATAAAAGACGATCTATTTGATTTTGGAACAGATGAACTTATTGGTAAACCAACAGGAATTGATATTAAAGAGAAAAAAATGACACTTCCTTTGATCTATGCTTTGAATAATAGTACATCGCAAGAAAAAAGAAAGATCATCAATATCATTAAGAATCACAACAACGAAAGTGAAGAGGTAAGAAAGGTTATCAATTTTGTGATCGCAAAAGGCGGATTAGAGTATGCTAATAAAGTAATGAATGTCTATAAAGATAAGGCATTAGCAATGTTAACGGATGTTCCGGCCTCTCCATCAAAGGAAAGTTTAGAGGCATTAATAAAATATTCAATTGAAAGAAAAAAATAATATGTTCAAGCGTTTGATAATTTTTGGACTCACCGGTTTATTGATCACCTCATGTGGCAGTGACGGAAAAGAAGAAGTAAGCGTAGAGGAGCGAGCTATAATGGACTCTATTAGTAAAACAAATCAAAGGCGTAAATCAGATTCCTTAAAAAAGCTGAATCCCTTATTGATCATGCCACCCGATAGCACTTTTACCGGAGATTATATAGATAAATATCCAAATGGTATCATTAAATACACCGGTTTTTTTAGGTTCGGGCAAAGACACGGGCAATGGGTATCTTTTTACAACAACGGTATTCCTTGGAGTGAGCAAAGCTACGATAAAGGAAAACGACAAGGAGCCAACGTGGTGTATTACGAAAATTCAAAAGTTCGCTACAGCGGATATTTTAAAAACGATAAGCGCGATAGTGCTTGGATGTTCTATGATTCTACTGGCAAGCTTTTAAAAACAATGCTTTTTAAACAAGATGTAGAGATCATTGCAAAATAACCTCTGATCATTAATTGCATCAGCAATTTCTGCTTTGGTAATTGTTTATTGATCATCTTTTTAAATATTTTGATGAATTTTAAAAGGGATGAGATTGCTTCACTCACTCAAACCCGCCGTTCGATAAATTCAAACTCCTATTGCTTAGGTTTTTAGTCACAACTTTAAAATTTAGCTACTTTCGCTAAATGAATCTAATAACCAGAATGAAAAAAATTCTATCAAGCGTTTTCCTGTTAATCTCAATTATTGTAAATGCTCAGTTCCCAACTCTAGCAACTACTTATACAACTGGTGTCAATCCTTTAAATGCAGGAATTTCTTCAACTTTTATTTTAGGACGTTTATATCATGTCATGGAAAAAACTGGAGAAGGCATGGTTGTTCAAAAAAGCGATGTTAATGGAACACCAATTATGGCAAGATCGTATAATACGTTCACTGTGGGCTGGGGTAATCCAAAGATCATCAGTAATTCAACTGGCCTTTATTTTATCAACAGAGAGAACAATGGATTACTTATGTTAATGAAGGTAGATACAACTTCCTGCCTACCTGTTTTTACCCGTACCTATTCGGTAGCCGGGTTTAATAATTTTATTCATAAGGATGTAAATTTTTTAAGTTCCGGTAAGATCCTTGTAGTTGGATCGGTTGGCAATGGCTTTTTTAATGAGGATGCTGGTGTAGTGCTCTGCATAGACCCTGCTGCTAACGGCGCTGTTGTTTATTCTCATACCTTAAGTATTTCCGGCTCAACAGCCAATGCTATTTATAGTTATTTGGATATGAGTAATTCTACTATATTGCTTTCGGGGAAGAGCAATGTTTCCGATTTCTTTTCTAAAGCTTCCAAAACCCCAACAACGTTCTCGATTAATGCAGGCAGTACATTTGCAAGCAATGTTGGGGGTTCAATAATTTATAAACTTTCTAATCAAAAGAGAATGATGGTTTATAAAGATGTTTCAAACACAGTGAGTTCAGTTTGTAAGATAGACACAAATTTAACTCTTCTCAACAGTACCCCAGCGGCAAATGCTATTTCGTGGAACCACTCCGGCGGAATAAAAAGTTTTAGTTATCTAAATAAACTTTTTGTATGGAGCAATTTGAACAATTATATCGATGTGATCGATTCGGCTATGAATACTGTATCAACCAAAACTTTCAATATCAATAACGGTCTAGTTTTTAGAGATGTTACCAATAGTCTCTCTAACTTATATATTTCTCAAGTTAGGGCTTCGCCTATTGATGCAAAAATGGGAACTATAAAATCTGACTTTAACGGAGATATGGCTTGTATGAATACGTATTCGGTAGCAAAATTATCGTATTCAGTTACGGGAAACACCGTTGCATTTAATTCAGGAAGTGTTGTTGTCACAACAGGATTCATTAACCCTGTTGTTGCAAGTCTTTCAATTACCAGTGTGCAATCCTGTACATGTATGCCTCCTTCAATGCCAAGTATCACCACTCCTTCAGCAAATCTTAATATTTGTGCAGGTAATTCAGCAACATTAATGGCAAGTGGGTCAGGAACTATTAATTGGTATTCAACTGGTACATCAACGGTTGTAATTGGAACGGGTTCACTATTTGTAACTTCAACTTTATCAACAGGCACCTATACGTTTTTTGCAGGTGATCAAACATGTACTTCAAGTTTAAACAGATCAAACGTTATAGTTAACGTGTCGCCTTGCACAGGAATAGAAGAAGTTGATAAGTTAGAACATACTTCTTTATATCCTAATCCAAGCAACGGAAGTTTTAATTTGAGTGTTGCTTTTGATGTAAATGTTAAGATACACGATGTTTTAGGAAACTTAGTTTACCAGGGAGAATTAAAAAAGGGAGTTAATGCCATAGATCTTTATAATATTAGCGAGGGTTTATACTTTGTAAAAGTAGAGTTAGGTAGTATCGAAAAAGTACTTAAATACATAAAGCAATAAGGAAGTAGGAGTTTATTTATTAAATAAAAATGGGATCTATATAGATCCCATTTTTTTGTGCAATTTAAATATGTTATTTATACTCTTCTTTCTAATACTTCATCAATCATTCCGTATTCTTTAGCTTCTGAAGCTATCATCCAATAATCGCGATCGCTATCAGCCCAAACTTTATCATAGGTTTGTCCACTATGTTTTGCAATAATCTCGTATAACTCCTTTTTAAGTTTTTGGATCTCACGTGCAGTGATCTCAATGTCGCTGGCTTGACCTTCAGCACCACCTAATGGTTGATGGATCATCACGCGAGCATGTTTTAAAGCGGTGCGTTTTCCTTTAGCTCCTGCGCATTGTAATACAGCACCCATACTGGCTGCCATACCTGTACAAATTGTAGCCACATCAGGTTTTACAATTTGCATGGTATCATAAATACCTAAACCTGCATAAACGCTACCACCCGGAGAGTTTATGTAAATTTGAATGTCTTTTTTAGCGTCAACACTTTCAAGGAATAATAATTGAGCCTGAACAATATTTGCTACCTGATCATTGATACCGGTACCTAAAAATATGATCCTGTCCATCATCAAACGCGAAAAAACGTCCATTTGTGCAACGTTTAATTGACGCTCCTCGATGATATATGGAGTGAGTGATGAGCTTATACGTGATGAATAATTATCATACGTTAAACTGTTTATGCCCATGTGTTTTGTGGCATACTTTCTGAATTCATTGTTATCGAACATAGATTTTGAGGATTTTAAATTATACCAAAATTAGTTTTGTTTAGGTACAATACAAATTCTAATCCAATTAGTTTTCAACGATTTTGTCATGAAAAATCCTGACATCCTAGCAGAAAGGAGGAGGTGACGGGCTTATTTTAAGCGAATTGCTATGCCAAAAGAGGTGTACAAACTCTTTAAAGATAGTTCAATTGGTGAATCACTATTGTAGATGGAGCGGTTTCTAAAGAAGTAGCCTTGTTTAATATACAGCTGAGCATTATTACTTATTTTATAACCCAATTTTAAGGAAAGATCAAAATACATGATCTTTGGATTAAGGTTGTTTTTTGTTTTTGTGTATGCAAAAGAATAGGCTTTGGAAGCAACTAATTGATTTGAGTTAAGAGGAATTGCCATTAATACTCCTGCTTGTGGTTCAATGGAGAATTTTGGTGTGAGTTTGATATTGTAGTGTATTTTGAATGGTATGGTATAAAAACGGATGTTATTCAAGTAATCCTGATTTCTTACTGTATCACCATTTACAACGGCGTTGTTTCCTGTTGTAACAGTTTTATAAACGGTGTCTATTACTATCCAATTCATTGAACTATCAAAAGCGTGTACCAAGGAGTCGAACATGGTTACGTTTTTTTTGCTGCCAAAGCCAGCGGTGTTCACTTTTGTTTCTAAATTAAAGAAACCTATACCAGTACTTATGCCAAATCCTTCGTTATAAACATAACTCAAAAAGGCCGAGCCGTTAAACAATTTATATTTTCCGGTTCCCATGGCATTAACGTAAGTGTTAATAAACCCTGGTTCACCTTGATTAAATTGTGAAGGAGCTTTTGGATTTGCTTTAGTTTGATAAGATATGGAAGTATAAACGATCTCGGTACTCAAAATAAATTGGTGTTTATTGCGTGGACTTACTGAGCCCGAACCAATAGCTTCGTTTGTTTTTGCGTTCACAGTATTGGTGTTATCAACGCTTTTGGTAACGAATGTGTTTGAGTTAGCTACAGGGTTCGAAGTGGCAAGTGTGTTTGTTTCCGATGCTTTTGTTACTTCCACTTTTTTATTTTGTTCTTTGGAAATTGCATCCTCATTCGTTTTTTCACTATTTTGATTTTCTTGATCTAATAATAGTGGTTCTTTCTTTTCGGTTCTGGTAGTTTTGTTTTCGTTTTTAGTGTTATTTATACTTTTTGTTTCTAATGCTTTTGTTTGATCGGATGAGTTACCACTTATTGTTTCTGTTGAATTTTTAACAGCCTTCTCAATTTTAGGATCCTTAGATTTTTTGCTAGGAGTTGTAGAGTTAAATCCACTAGATCTTACTTTGCCTTTTATAATAGGTTTGTTCTCACTATTTTTTGTTCTTGCTAGTAGATCATTATTTTTTGAACTTGTATTATCAACCGATTTTGTTGTTGTATTTTTTCTTGACTCTTTGGAAGATAGGTTAGTTGACTTTTTCTCTTCAGTGCTTGAGTTTTCAGGTACTGAGCTAGAGGAAGTACTTTTTTTAACCGGTTTTACTTCTTTAATGTCAGAATTGGTTTTAGAATTTGAAGCAATCTTTGTATCGTTTGATGTTTTGGCAACAGAAGTTTCTTTTGCTTCTTTGATAGTATTAGTTTCTTCAGCAACAGTTTCTGAAACTGATGCTTCTGAATTTTTACGTTCCACAAGTTTATCTTTGTTAGTAGTTCCCACTGAATGAATGGTGTTTTGATCTGTAGAAGCGTTTGAAGTAGAATTAGCGTTTTGAGTTTTTAATGGCTCAGCTTGCATAACCTGAGCGGTTGGGGAATTATTATCGGCTAAATTTTTCTCTGAGTCTGAATTCAACATAAAATAGGCAGATAAAAATACAGCAAGGCCAAGCCCACCAATAATGAAGTATAAACCCCATTTATTACTTGAAGCATCTTTAGCTTTTTCGTAATTAGCTTTAACTTCTGCAAATTTTAATTTGCGAGGCTCAATGCTAACACCGTCCAGCTTGCGCTTAATAAGCTCATCATTATGCTTATTGCTTTCCATTGTGTTTTTTTTCCTAGTTCTTTTTTGTTAATGAGTTCTATCAGGTACTGACGTGCTTTGCTGTACTGACTTCTGCTTGTGCTTTCTTTTATTCCTAATTGATCTGCAATTTCTTTGTGACTAAAACCTTCCACCAAGTAAAGATTAAATATAGTTCGGTAACCCGTAGGAAGTTCATTGAGGCATTCTAAAATGTACTCTGCCTTGATGTCTTCTTCTATGTCTGTTTCAACTTCATCAACAATAAACAGTTTATCGGCCGACTCAAACTTTATTTTTTGTTTTTCTTTTAAATAAGTTAGTGCTGTGTTTACGGTGATGCGTTTCATCCACCCTTCAAAATTTCCTTCTGCCTTGAACTTATTTAAATTTAGAAATATTTTAATGAATGAATCTTGTAGTACATCTTCAGCATCGTCTCTATTCTTTATATATCTACAACAAATTCCATACAACGATTTAGAATAGGAGGTAAAAAGGAGTTCCTGAGCTTTTGAGTCATTCTGTTTACAACGGTTAACTATTTCGGCTAGGTTCTCCACTTTTAAACTAAGAACAAAAGCACACTTAAATTAGCGTGCTTTTGTTTCAAAGTAAAGTTATAATTATTCTTTAATTAAACGAACGGTCTTTTTAGCGTTTCCACTGTTAATAGTAACAAAGTACATTCCTTTTTTAAGGTCGTTTGTTTGAAGTTCAACTTCATTTACTCCTTGAAATGCTTTACGATCTTGTTGTTGTACAAGTTTGCCCGTGATCTCGTAAATGGCTATGCTAATATCTCCTGCATTAGTCATGTTCACTCTTAAATGAGTAAGCTCTTTTGCCGGATTAGGAAACAATAAAATATCCGTCATGTTTTCTTTAGCTGTATTCACTTTTATACTTGTTGGTGCCGAACTTGCTGCCACATTTACATGATACATTGGCAATGGAGCTTCTGCACTTTTGTTGATGAATGTATTTGAACAGAAACTTGCGGTGCCTGCGCATGATACAGTAATGGTAACACAAATGTTATAGAAACCTGAAGCAGAGTAGGTATGCGAAGGGAAAAACCCAGTTGAGCTGCTATTATCTCCCCAACTCCAAACTGCATTTGTAACGTTTGATGGATAGTTTGCAAAAGCCCACCATGTTAATGCTTGTGAAGTATCTTGCACCATAACAAAGTTAACGTTAGGGTTACATGGAAGAGAAGGGATGATAACTGTATCGCAATATGTGCTAAAGCAAAGTGATGTAGAGTCATAAATTGTTAAGCATACATAATTAAAGAAATTAGTAAATGTTTGACTTGCTGTAGGACCAGTTGACGATGTGGTATTATTAAATGACCACAAATAATTTGTAGAACTGGTTGTACCTGTTGAATTACTTGCAAAAATTACGTTACCACCTGTGCCAACAGTAAAGTTGAAACTTGCATTACATGTTGAGCTGTTAGAAGCATTAGTGATTTGAAGCGTATCGCAATAACTGCTTGTGCAATTTGAGTTGTTATTTGTAAGGAACAAGCAAACAGTGTAAAAGCCATTGAATGGATAATTTGTACTTGCGTTTGCAGTGTTAGCCGATTGGTTATTTCCAAACCACCAAGAGTAATTGGTATTGGCATTAGTTCCGGTTGAAGTGCTTGCAAAAGACACACTACCATTACTTCCAAGTGTATATGAGAAATTGGCATTCAAGCTACAGGTATTTGTTGAATTTGTAATAAATACCGAATCGCAATACGAATCAAAACAATTGTTCAATGAATCGGTTACATTTAAACAGATGGTATAATAGCCATTGTTTAATGTTGTAGTTGGATTTTGTACAGATGAAAAATAATTATTGTTGATCGTCCAGTAGTACGAAGTTAACGTAGATGTATTAGTAGATGTATTTGTAAAATATACTGCACCGTTAGCACCTACAGTTTTAGTAAAGCCTGCTTGTAAATTACACGTGTTGGTAGCGGCGTTTGTGATCAAAATAGTTTGCGTTGCCGTTGCGCTGCATGTTGTAGGTGAATTCCAAGTAAATAACCATACAGTATATGTTCCGTTTGCTGTATAAGTTGTAGAAGCGCTTGTTCCTGTGGCATTTTGGCTATTTCCAAAACTCCACTGGCAGTTAAGCGTGCTAGGAACTGATGTAGATAGAAATGATACGTTTCCGTTTGCGTTTACTGTATAGTTAAAACTTGCGGTACAAACTTGTGCCTTAAGGTTGTTGCCGATCAATAAAAAGAGGGCAAGCATTAATGTTGAAAGGATCGTTTTTGTTTTTGTAGTTGTTGTTTTCATTTTATAGGTTTTATTAATTATTACATGATTGATTACATATATAAGAGTATGGTTTTATGAAAACGCTGCCTGGAAATTAAAAGTAGTTTGTAACCTATTGATAGCCAGTTGTAATAAATACAAAAGCCTTGTCAAACAACAAGACTTTATATGTTAAAAAGGAAGTTTTTAGTATTAATGACTTAAAAACGGCAACATGTTGTTTTCAATAATATGGAATAAAAACCAAACGTTTTGTTCTATCAGAAATTTCTCATCTGCATTGTAACCTCATATTTTTTACCGCCCACTCAACGGAAATGCTGCGCCAGCGATTGAAACGCAAAGCCCTGCGCAGGGCTTTGCGTAATGTTTGTTGGGTGAGGAGGCGACCAACGGAAGCCACCGCAGCCCTACAAACATTGCAAAGCACAAGCAGGCTTGAAGTGAAAAGCGCGCTAAGGCGCCCAAATAATAGAAAGAAACTCTTTGGGATTCGACTAATTCTTCGCCACCGATGTTCCTTCGAACGTAATACGGGTATCGTAAATGTTTACAAACTCCGATAGCTCATACACATTTTTATAGCCATAGCCATACAAATTAATATAGGTAGGTATATTTAAAGCCATTGTTATTGTTTTTTCCTTTTTAACCGCAGGCACATAAGCCTTGGTTGGAAAATTGATATCGTCTTTATCAAAATTATTATTGCAATAAATGAGGATCTTGGTATCCTTTGATTTGATCAAGCGTGCAAGAGTTGCTTGAGTAAAATCAGAAAAATTCAAATACACCGCGCCTTTAACATGTTTGCTTTTATACATGGCATCCGAGCGCGTATCAATAATGATCACATCGTCTTGTTTGCTCAATTTTAAAAAGGCTTCGAGGTTAACTAATCTGCTTTTGCGATGCTCTTTTACTTCGGTCACTAATTTCTCGTAAGCATCAAAATCAACTTTTGCCGGGGTAAAATTTTCCGTTTGAGCCATCATACTTATGGCGCTTAGCGCTAAAGTGGCGAGTATTAGTTTTCCTTTCGTCATTTTTATAGGTTTTATTTAATGATGCATAAAAGAGGAGTATTCCATAAACCCCTTTGCGCAACCAAATTACATAACCCCTCTTTTTGCAGATGATAAAAATTGCCAAAAAGGGATAAGAGATGTGAAATGGTAATTTGCGCATTAACACTATATTTGCAGTAAATAACAATTTATATGACCGAAGAAACTAAAAAACAACTCATGCAATCCGTTTATAAATTGACGGAGCACTACCAGATCCCAAATGCCACTTTAGTTTCGTTCAAAAAAAGAAATCTGTTGCTGGAATTATTAAGCACTAAAAACGAAGATGCTCATGGTTTAATAACCGATGTTATTGAATCATCCATGATTTTAGATCGCATACAAAACGATACCGAAAAGCAAACCAAAAAACCCGAACACTGGAATGAAGAAGTTGAAACTGCTAAAAAGGTAGTAAGTTTTACTCAAGAAAAACTAGATGCGTTTTTGAAGAGCGAGGGGATAAAATAAGAATTATATTTTCGGGATTCAGTTTCGCTAGTTCCCTTCTGTCTAATTTTGAAATAGCAAAACCTTTTTTCAAAAGGTTTTTGATTTTTATGCGCTCACTCATTTAAAAGTAAACTTTCAATGCGCTGATGCATAAAAATCAAAAACCCCACGTGAAAAACGTGGGGTTTTGCTCTTATTGTAGCCCGCAGGGATAAAGATAAAGTTAATTATAACAAGAAATTTATTGTTGAATAAAAACGGAAGGTCGTAAAATATATAGGCCGTTTTCTGCACGGCAATGAAAATATTAATTCTTCAGGAAGCAAGAAATTAGATTTTAACAAATTCTGGCTTAATTATTGCCAACGTTTTGCGACTACACGCCGTTTTTTGCTATGTCCAAGCTACACATTTGAGCGCTAACCCGCAAAAAATTGAGCTTAGGCGCTGTTAGGCAATCGTTATTTTTTTAACAACTTCTTATTTTGTTTACCGTCAATTTTGATAATATAAAGTCCATTTGATAAATTGGATACATTGAGAATTTCAGTCGTGCTAGTAATTTTAGAAAGTACTAATTGCCCATAAATATCATGGATGTGAATTACATGATTTAAATTATCGGAGAAGTGTATTGTAAGTTCATCAGAAATTGGGTTAGGAAAAATATTAAAATTCTCAACTTCGTTATTCACTATACTTGTTGTAATAGAGTATTCATAAGCACCGATGTCAGGATTTCCCATACGTATAATTCCTAAAATATCTAGGATTGGAGCTCCTGTCAAATTACCTGTATTAATTAAAGGACTTGAGTTTTGTAATTGAAGTCCGTCATCTGATGTGAGCCAACAATTATCGGTACCAATAGCATTTGATATATTTACAAAAAGAGGATTTACGTTTAAATTCCCTGTGCCAGGTCCAGTAATTATATGAGGAGTTGTTTGGCCAGTTAGATCAATGTCTGAATAAGTGGCATTGAATGTTGCTCCTGATCCTCCAGATAAGAAAAATTGTGGTCCTGTACCAGAGGCAGTATTTCCCCAAAAAACAGAATTAAAAATAATTGGGTTACTATTTCCTGAAAAACTACCGATTGGTGAATTTTCTCTACTGGATATAATTCCCCCACCGTCAACAGCAGAATTATTTGCAAAAACACAATTCACAACAATTGGATTAGCATTACCACCATTACCTCCCCAACAGAACATTCCTCCTCCTCTTTGTGCAGCACTATTTGAATAAATTAAACTGTTAGTAATTGTTGGGCTTGACACACCGCCTAATCCGAAATTGTCGAGCCCTCCCCCATCGATGTATGCAGTATTATTGGTAATTATACAGTTTGTTATTATAGGCGAAGAGTTACCGCTTGTGTGTCCGCTATTAAGTATACCTGCACCAAATTGAGCGGAATTATTCCTTATAACACAATTTCGGATAGTAGGACTGCAAACATTTCCTGAATTGCCCCCGTTATTATAAAAACCTCCACCTAAACCATTTGTCAAGGTAGCTGCTCTATTATCGTTTCCGTTTTGCACTACAAAGCCATCTATTATTGCAGTATTATTTATTCCAATAGGATTGCTTACCACGTGATAACTATTGTCTGAATTACCCGATATGCCAATTTCACCACTTAAAATACTACAAGGTCCACAACTTAAAATACGTTGTGATAAAGTAATTTCTGTTCCGGCAAAACTGCCATAAATTACTACCCCATTTCTCATACTGAAAGAAATGTTTCTATTTGTTGTGCTTGTAGTTGTGTATGTTCCACAGGCGACCCAAACTTCGTCACCAGATGCAGAGGTATTGATTATTGTTTGAAGTGAATTTCCAGGAGCTGCATTTGTCCAGCTGGAACCATCTTGAATACCCGAACCTGTCGGAGTAACATATCGTGTTATTGCATAAGTCGAATTGCTTAGAATTGTCAAAAGCAAAGTAAGTTTTAATAGTTTCATATTTACAGTTGTTATATTGGTTGTTGTTTCTTTATAATGTTGCCTAACGGTTTGCGACTACACGCCGTTTTTTGCTATGTCCATTTACACATTTGAGCGTTAACACGCAAAAAATGGAGCAAGACCGCTGTTATAGGCTGGCGTTACTCTATTGCTTTTAAATATTGTTGTGCCGTCAGGATTGTGATGTCCGCTTTTTTGAAATCTTTAAGATTTCTTGTCAGCAAAGTGGCTATACCATTTTCAATTGCAGTATTATATTGAATTGCATCCTCAAAATCCGAGAAGTCCGAAGCTAAAGCAAGCTCAATAATTTTGTCATTAACTGATAATACATTAATAAGAGTCTTGAATTTTAACAGCATTTTTCTTGACTGTCCGGCTGAAAGTTGTTTTGATAATATATAATTTACATTGGCAAAAGTTAATGAAGAAACATAAAGTTTGATTGTATTTTCGTCAGCAAGAGAGAATAATTCAGCCGCATAGTTATAATGTGGTTGTCTTGCGCTTAATAGATCAAGAACAATATCGGAGTCAACAAATACCTTTTCCACTTATTTATATTTATTAGTTAAGTAGTTTGTATATTCTTTTTTGTCGTTATAATTTTTAGAAAGACTGATAACCCCAGAAAGGCTTTTAACAAGAGGAGTAATTGTCTTATTGTTTTTTTTGTCAGTAGTCAATTTTTGCAAATAATTTTCAATCAAATCTGAAAGACTAGTTTTCTTAGCTTTTGCATATTCTTTAGCTTTTTCGATAATATCCTCATTAAGTTTTAATGTCAGTTTTGTGTCCATGATATAGATTTATTTATACGTACAAATATACAAAAAATATACGTCCAATGCAAATTTATTTTAGGGAGTCAGGTGTTTTCGTCACGCTTGCCTATAACGTTTGGCGACTATACGCCGTTTTTTGCTATATCCAAGTTATGCATTTGAGCGCTAACCCGCAAAAAATGGAGCGTAGTTGCTGTTATGCCTTCGTTGTTCTTTTCGGTCGTCTGGTTGGCAGTTTGCTGTGTGGCTGTGAAGAGTTGGTATTTGTTTAAATTGATTTTTAAACCTAAATTACGCGTTAAGTTATAATTTCGTCAAATCCAGCCCTGTAATTATTTGAAAATCATTTTAAAAAACTAAAAATTAAGTGAAAAATCTCTAATGCTACTCATTAGAAAAAAAGAAGCTAAAAATGGCGGCAATCCTTTTACAGATAATGGTTTTGGAATGTGAAAGTAATTGATTTTCTTCTAATGCGGAATTTGGATTTAACATAGCAATAATTTGATTCTCTGAGAATTTTGTTGTTTTCATCTTTCGAAATTTAAAGTTAATAATTTTCTCTTTTAAATTGGGCGAAGATTGGGTAAGCTTATACACTAAGGTTGACTATTTAGAGAAAATATTTTACACCATACAAAACAAGTCCATTAAACTGGGCAGGAAAAGATGTCCTTAGCCCTTGGTTTAGAATTAACCAGCACTTTCAAATACATGATCAATTTCAATGTGATCAACCCATTTTTCATCACACAGAATCACTAGCTCGCATTCGGTGCTTGTTCTATTTTTAATA
>JAWXAS010000062.1:0-3825 GCA_034439635.1 Bacteroidota bacterium
AAATTTTTATTGCAGTTGCATTGCCAAGTTCGCTTTTGAAGAGAGAAGTTGCTGAAACTGGTTTTTCTTGTGTGTGTAATTCTTTTATGTTCATTGGAAGTATTGATTAAATGTTATGAATGAAGTTTGAATGTTTTCAAATTGGTTTCTTACTTCGGTTTCATTTTTGGCTTCCGAAAGTTCTTTTACAATATCAATTTATGGCAATAGCCACTTGTGTAGTTCATCGTGTGCTTTGCCTTTCATAGTGCAATTGGAAGTAAGTAAATCAACGCTTTTCTGTAAGTTTTCCGAAAGGGTTTTGTATTCTGTCAATGTTGTTCCCTTGAAATTCGATACATCATTTTCCATATTGCAAATATGCGTTATCATATTTTCATCTACTTTCCATTTTTCGCCATTATTGAGTTCAATAGTTTCGTTTTCATCGTGTTGATGTTCTGTCTCTTGTGATACATTTTCCATTTTTACTTTCTCTTGTTCCTTTGTTGCATTATTGCAAGAGAATAATAAAACACTTACAGCTAAAATTAGTATCATCGTTTTCATATTTTCTTTTTTGTTATTGAAAAATAAGCAGCGATTGTAAATACAAGGGTTACAGAAATTCTAAAAATCATTGCTCCAATGGTTTTAGTTTCATAAATACCACCAGAGCTGGCGTGAATTTTAAGCCCGATAAAAGCTGCTATTAATATTACTGCTGAAATACTTAGGAGTGCAGTTGTCCATTTTCTGCTCCTTATGAACCCATAGGCTGCTAATAGGTAGAGAATACTGCTAATGAAATTTGACCAAACGACAAATAAGACATAATTACCTTCTTTGGCTCTGATACCGAATAAATCAAAGATTACAGAAGTGCTTAAAAACAAAGTGAGCAAACCAAATCCAGTTAGGATTACTGCTATTATATAGGGTAGTATCTTTTTCATTTTGATTTTATTAATGTTAAAAGAGATTGTACCATATTGTTTCCGTTTCTACTTATGTCAAATTGAAAGTTTGCAACACGCCATTTAAACATTTGTAGTCGGAATGTTCCCATAACGATATGTATTAATTCCTCAGACGTTATTGCATTTGTAAATACTTTCTTTTGTTGTCCTTCCAAAATAATTGGCATCAAGTGTTTCATTTTTACACCCATTATTTTTGATATTGTTTCGTTGATGCGTTGGCTTTCTTCCAATAGTCCATCAGAAAAAACAGCAACCACAAAGTGCGGGTTCTTTTTAAAAAATAAAAATTGATTTTGAAATACTGTTACAAATTTCTCTTCAGGTGTTTGTTTGGCTGAAATTGCATTCTTATAGCGATCATCCATACTTTTAGCAAGATATTCAAGTAAAGAAATTATTATTTCTTCCTTGCTTGGAAAGTGCCTGTAAATAGCACTTTCAGAAAACTTCATTTCTTTAGCAAGGTTCTTAATTGTTAAACCACCTACACCTGATGCTGTAAGTATTTTTCCTGCCGCTTCTATAATTTCAAGTTGTCTGCCAGAAATTGCTTCGGTCATTTGCTATTTTTTTAAGAATGAAGAATACATCCACACTTGTTTTTCCTGAAAACGAATATAATCGCTCATTAAAGCATTTGTTCCTTCATCGTTCGCCTCAGCAGCTAAGTCAAGAATTTCTCTTTGCATTATGATTACTGTTTTAAAAGCCTCAAGAATTTGTTCAACAGCAATTAATCCATCAGATACTTTATTACTTTCTTTAATGGCTGATACTTTAGAATATTGAGAATAATTATGTTCGGGTGTAAAACCCAGAGTCAATATACGTTCAGCTACTTCATCAACTTTTAGCAATAAATCGCTGTATAATTCTTCAAATTTTAAGTGCAATTCAAAAAACTTTTCACCTTTAATATTCCAATGAAAACCTCTAGTATTTTGATAGAAGATTGAATAGTTTGCTAATAATTTATTTAGTTTTTTAGCCAAATCATTGGCCTTTTCTTGGTTTATACCAATTGCATTTGTTTTCTTCATTTTTATTTATTTTAGAAGTGATAAATTATTGAGTGATGAACTTCATTTTTAAAAACGCAATTCCTAACCAAACCACAGAAGCCGTCATAGCAATTGCACCAATTAATACTAATGCTGGAGGCAAGCCGAAATACACTTCGGTCAAAATTCCAATTGGCATAAGCAGTCCAATAAGTGCTAACCAAGAAATGGCTTTTACATTTTGGAGTTTGTCTTTGAAATGTATTAAAAGATAACCAATTAGAATATTTAGGAATGCAAATAAGTTCCCGTGTACGTGAGCTAATCGAGTTTCAAAATGTTTTCCAATACTGTAGGAGTTTACCCATTCTTCTTTACCGGGAGCAAAGTCACGTAAATAAATTAATAGAAAACCGTAAGCCATAAAAAGCCCCATTGTTAGGAAACCTATCGCGATATTATTTTTGCCGTTCATATTGTTTATATTTTTTATGTTTTTTAATGTTAGTGAATATTCACACACAAAAGTAATTGAATTATATTAAGTCAGGCAAGTTTTTTTTAATTAGTTTCATAATATGACGAAAATCATCTTGTGCGGTGGGTAATTGACCCTTTTGGGGTTGCTTGTGTGTCGGATTGTGCGAAAGGGTAAACCTCAAATGTGCTCCCGAAAGCTCACGGGTTGGGTAGGCGCAAAATTATTTTTTAAAATGTGCAGTGGGAAAATTTTTAAAACCTTGCGTTGGCTTGAGTGTCGACTTACGGTGAAATTGTCAACCGAGTTTTGGTCTGTCAAGATATTTATTCAAAAACCTAAAAGTCTGGTCGTTTAGTTGTCCGTTTAATGGTGCACTGTCGTCTTTTAGGCTTGATTATAACACCCGAATACATAAACCTTGAGCTTATATATCAGTAGAAGATGTGCATATAGCCGCTTAAAATAGGCGGCTATATACACCAGCCTCTATCAATACCGCTCCGGCTCTAGCCTCCACTTAGCTGGCGATCGCCACAAACTTGAGAGCAGCAACTCGCGCATGAAGATAAATTCTTTTGGAAGTTTATCATACATCCGTTCAAACAGTTCGACATGTTGCAGCAACTCAGCTTTCCATTCTTCACGATCTATATCCATGATCGCTTCAAATTGTTCGGGTGTAAAATCTAAACCCGTCCAGTCAATATCATCGTACGTTGGCATCCAGCCGATAGGACTTTCCACAGCATTGGATTCACCGCGTATCTTTTGCACAATCCATTTTAAAATGCGCATGTTGTCGCCAAAGCCTGGCCATATAAAATTACCTTCTGCATCTTTACGAAACCAGTTTACACCAAACACACGCGGTGGTGCTTGCAGGTTTCTGCCAAACTGCAACCAGTGATTAAAGTAATCGCCCATGTGGTAGCCACAAAAAGGTAACATAGCAAACGGATCTCTGCGCACCTTCCCCACTTCACCAAACGCTGCTGCCGTTGTTTCCGAGCCCATTGTTGCAGCGAGATAAACTCCATACGCCCAGTTACTCGATTGATACACCAAGGGAATAGTTGTGCTTCTACGACCACCAAAAATAAAAGCACTTACCAACACACCTTCAGGATTTTCCCATTCCGAATCGATAGACGGACATTGATGAGCAGGAGTAGTGAACCGTGCATTAGGATGCGCTGCAGGTTTGCCTAATGACGGATCCCATTTTTGTCCGCGCCAGTCAGTTAAATTTTTTGGTGGTTCTTTGGTCATGCCTTCCCACCAAATATCATTGTCTTCGGTGATAGCTACATTGGTGAAGATCGTATTCTTAGCAATGGTAGCCATTGCATTCGGATTTGTTTTTTCGCTCGTACCCGGTGCT
>JAWXAS010000063.1:0-22915 GCA_034439635.1 Bacteroidota bacterium
CAAAGGGAAGCGGCGAATGATGTTGGAGGAACTCACTTTGACCTTAGCGGAAGAGCCATATTTAACTTTAAGGTAGACGAGAGTTTGCGCTCTTTTAAAACAGATCTTAAAGTAACATCCTATAGAAGCGGGAACTATAATATTACCGACACAAAATATATTATGGTAGATGCCAAGCAGCTTCATGAGGTTGGCCTAACCGGAACAGCAGGAATATTTAGAAATCAGATTGTACAAAAGAAAAGAACGGCTTATGAGTTTGAGGATTCGCTGGTAAGTTCAAATGGAACCGGAATAAGTTACACCGGTTTATATATCTCCGGCGGAATAAGTATAAGGTCGTATGTAAATTACTTGATCAACGCCATCAGCACAAATTCAAATGAAACGTATAAGAAGAAGGGAAAGCGTGATCATAATGTAATGTATATTGAAGGAATTTATATGCCTTTTGTATCTGTACCAAAAGAACTAAATGTGAGTAACGAAACGCAGAGTCTTGCAAATAAGCCCGCAACTCAAAATTTTGGTGTTCGTATCATTTCCGAGTATCATAGTACTCGTCCTTTTTTAAATGGCGCACGCATAGAATTAGGAACAAGACCTGGTATAAAGATGCCGGTAAAACAAGGTGGAAAGCTTAACAATCTTTATTTTCAAATGAGTTTATTTGTGGGGATAAATAAAAAAGCAAAAGTCTAAGGAACTTTAAATCCAATGATCATGTTATCATCTGTTTGTGAATTATGCCCTTGCCAATCTTTTATAAATCGGCTAAAATAATTTCGTTGCCCATTCATTTCTATTTTGCTCCCTTTACAAAGAATATCTTTGAATTGTTTTGAAGCTAGCTTTTTCATTTGTGGCCCACCAAATTGATCTTTGTAGCCATCGCTGTATAAATAGTAGGTTGCTTGCGGAGCGTAAATAACCTCTTTGGTCTTAAAGAGCACATTTTCATTTTCGCCAATAGTTTCGCGTTGCGCTTTGAACTCGCTTAACATTCCTTCTATGATCATACTGCCATTGTTACGCGCGCTGGCAAAGAGCATTTTTTTATTTTTAATATCTATGGCTATAATAGAAACATCCATTCCATCACGCACCGATTTTTCGTCAACATTTAACTGATGAAAGAACTGGTAATTTAACTTAGTTAATATTTCTCCGGGATTATAGATCTTTTCTTCATGCACAATTTTATTGAGTAGTGTTGTGCCAATAACGCTTAGCATAGCTCCCGGAACGCCATGTCCCGTGCAATCTCCGGCGGCAATGATCAAATGATCCTTTTCCAGACTTATCCAGTAAAAATCGCCACTTACTTTTTCTTTTGGTCTAAAATAAATAAAGCTATTCACTAATGTTTTGGTCAATGTTTTTTCGCCAACTAAAAACGCTTTCTGAATTTTTTGTGCGTAGCTAATACCGTCCAGCAATTCGGTATTTGATTTTTCTAATTGTTTTTGTTTTAGTTTTATCTCTTCGGTGCGCTCATCAATGGTGCGTTCGAGCAAAATGCGATTATATTTAGCAGCCCTCAATCGCAAATAAACAACAAATGCTGCTAATACAATAAGCATGAACCCAAGTAAGTAATAAAAGCCGTTTGATCTGTAGAGCGGAGGAACGATCCTTATTTTAATAGATATAGGTTTAGTATTCCATATATTATCGCTATTAGCACCTATTACTTGAAATTCGTATTCCCCAACATTTAGTTCATTGAAAGAAACAAAATGTTCATCGTTATTATTCTTCCATTCAGTTTGTACGGGAATAAGGCGGTAACGGTAAGAATTTTTTTCAGGGAGATTAAAATCAAGAACAGTGAAATTGATCCTGAACGAATTATTTTCTTGCGGAATGTCGATCGTTTTTTCGTTAAGATCGGATGTTATATTCAGATCATTTCCAATGCCTATTACACTGGTGATATCAACTAGCGGTATAGAAGCACGGCCCGTGACATTGTTTGGATTAAATAGCACTAAGCCATTGGAAGTAGCCAAGTATAAATAACCTTCAAAATAGTCAATTTTTTGTATCACATTAGACGGTAAACCATCTACCGTACCATACACAAGCACTTCTCCCGAAAACGGGAAGTATTGAAATAGCCCAATGCTTGTACCTATCCAGAAACTGTTCCGTATCTTTTTAATACATTTTATCTCTGTAAAAAAATCGTCCTTGTGATTCTTAATGATCTCGTAGGTACTGTTATTAATGTTGAATTTAAGCAATCCCATGAACGAAGTGGCAAGTAGTAAATGATTGCCGTCAAAATTTTCCATAGCCGTGATGTTTCCAACTTCAGCAAGATCTATTTTTTGAAAAGTGCCATCTGGTTTTATTTTTAGTATGGTGTTGGTGGTAGAAAAGAATGTTCCTTTAGAATTAGAAACCACACTAAAAAATACACCGGTAATATCAAGGGGTTTTTGAACGATTTTAAACTCTTCGGTTTCGGTATTAAATTTCATTACCTGATCAATGCTTGCAAGCCAAAGATTTTTTTTGTTGCTAAACTCAGGGGTCAATGAAGTAAAATGATGTTGTTGTCGGTAGAAATAATGTTTTATTGTTAGAGGAGGTGAGTTGAATTTGATCTTCGTAAAACTGTATTGCCCAATAGTGTAAACATCTCCATTTTCATCCTCATAAAATTGTGCAACAAATCGGTCTTCTATGCAGTTGTTCTTTGTATTGCGATCACCGTATCTAAGATTCGATGTTTTATCGGTACCGCGATCATAAATGGCTATACCATCACCATCTATGCCAACAAACACCTTGTTTTTTTTGGAGCGACTAGCATGTACAGATAATAATTGATTTGAAGTAAATGTACTGTCGGTATATTCAGCTTTTCTATTTATGATCTGAAGTTTTGGGCGCTTGCTCGATTGTTTTTGCAAACCAACATCAGTACCATACCACATTACATCATTAGCATCTTTATATAATGCCCATATTTTATTACTCATTAACGATCTTGGATTATCAGGATCGTTCTTAATTATTTTGAATTCTTTTTTGTTGACGTCAAACATCGTAACACCAAAACTCCAGTAGCACTGGTAAATAGTATTGTCGTTAGCATGAAAATAACTCACGGCCGACAAAAATCCTTTTGGCGCTCTATAAAAGATTTTGTCTAGTGTTTTGGGATTAACGCAAGCCAATCCATCATCAATACTTATCCATATATTACCTTGAAGATCTTGTGAGATCCCAATTTGACCTGAAGAACCAATCCCCGGCACAAACGTTTGTTTGTAAGAATCGCCATTGAACTTATAGCGATAGATCCTGAATTCTACTGGAATACCAATGGGTGCTTTTGCACTAACCCATAGATCCCCATCCTTATCAACAAATATACTTTGTATCCAAAGATCTTCCAGAAGAGTTGTGTCTTTGGAAGCGAAGGTTTTAAGACTATTGTTTTTCTCATCGTAGATCATTAAGCCGCATCTGGTCCCCACAACCACACGGCTATCTGATAATTTTTCTAAGCAGGTTATAATGTTTTTTTTCTTTGCATTTATGTATGTGGTATTTAGTTTGGCTCTTCTGAAACTGTTTGAAGCAAATGAGTAGATATTAAGACCCGATGAAGTGCCAATGAGAAGTGATTTGTTCGAAAATTGTTTTATACAGCGAATGGAAGGATGGCTTAAGGTAGTTGTATCACTTTTAGAGCTACGAAAACTTAAGAAATTATAACCGTCATAACGGTTGAGCCCATTTGCAGTACCAACCCATAAATATCCTTTATGATCGCTATACAGCGCTGTGATAAATGAGCCGGTCATTTCACTGGTGTTGATCTTATCCAAAACCATAACACCATTTTGGCTTACTAAATTGAAATTAGTAAGCGCAACTAGGAGAAATATAAAGAGTACGCGGTGTCTCACAAGATGAGCTAAATATAAACATATATACCATAAACGCAAAAAGGAGGCAGCGCCTCCTTTTTTACGTTTAATGTAAACTAGAAATTATTCTACGATTATCTTTTTGGTTGTTTTAACACCATTGTTCGATATCGTCATAAAGTATACTCCTGTCTTGTTTCCAGATAGATTAATCGAATGATCTGTACTGTTTGTATTAGTTACTGTAGTATAAACTACCGAGCCTAATACATTAGTAACTGTAACATTGTAAGGTTGAGTTGAGCTTGGTAAACTTACATGGAATACATCTTTACCAGGATTTGGAGAAACAGTAAAGTTGAAATCATTTACACCTGCTTCAGATAAACCTGTACAGGCAGAAACGTTGATAGTACGACTAGTTACAGTTGTAGTGCTTGAATTAGAAGCAACTAAAGTTAATGTATATATACCCGGCGCGCTGAAAGATACAGTTGGACTTGTAGCAGCAGTACCAGAAAATACAGCACCTGCAGGAGCAGCGCTCCAAGTATAAGTTGGATTTGGATTACCTGTAGAGTTATTAGTTGGCACTATAGAAGTACTTACACAGCCTACTGATGATAAAGCAAAGTTAGCGCTAGCCGCTTGTAATAAACTTCCGCCATTGAATTTGTAAAAACCTTCTGAATTAGCCATCACTTGATCGCTAAAAGTACCCGACCATCCTGTTGATGGGTCAACGAAATCAATAGATAAGTATTGGATACCGGTTGAACCCCAGTTGTTCCATGTATTACCATTATCAGAAGAGAAAGATAATAAAGTGTTGCCATTACCTGCACCGCAAGAAGCAAACCATGATGTGCCCGGTATACCGCAAACATCATTTCTGCCGTAATCAGGATTAGTTGATGCTGTAGGTAAAAGATTCCAAGTTACACCGCCATCGTTAGTATTGTAAACTGCAGAGTTAGTAGTAGTGCCAACATAGGTCATTGCTAAACCATTCATTGCATCGTAAAATGCAACATCACTAATAGTATTACTAGAGTTAACTGTAGTTACGTTCCAAGTTACGCCAGCATCAGTTGTATAGAAAACACGACCTTTATTGGTGCCAAGCCAAGCATGATTAGATCCAAACTTTTCGTAAACATTGGTAATACCATATTCACCACTTACTGCATTAGGGATGTTAGCACCCGGAACTTGAGTCCAAGTTGTGCCACCATCTGTAGAACGCCAAATATCATGCTCATTTGCGCTTGAAGGATTTGGATCACCTGCAGAAATACCAACGTTAGGAGTTAAAAAGAATACATAATTACAGAAAGAAGTAGCGTTAGTGTACATAGCAGCACTAGTCATATTAACCCAGTTTGCACCACCATTTGTAGTTTTAAAAATACCACCTTGAGAACCACCGCTTATTTTTTTGTAAGCACCAACCCAAGCAGTTGTACCACTCATGGCATCAATATTAGAAATAGCGTAAAGACTGGTATCTCCCATTACCGGAGTAGTAACACTTGACCATACCGGGGCAGCTAAAAAGGTAGCTCCGCCATCATTAGTTCTTGTTACCCAACAGTAATTTCTTGAAGTATTACCAGTTGTTCCATCATAACCTGAAGCCCACATAGCAGTAGTACTAACCGCATCCATATAACGGATACCGGCTGAAGGTATTGGAAAATTTGAATTTTGAATAATTGTCCAGCTAGGGCTGGCAACTTGGGCCACACCTGTCATACAAGCTAAAGCACCGAAAATAGTAAGTAAAGATTTTTTCATGTCAACGACTTTTTTGATTAGTAGATAAAGATAGAAAAATATTCCCAAAGAAACAATTTCATTTAACAAATTAGCGTAATTTTGCCTTGAAATTTATGATTGAAACAGATATTGCAATAATAGGGGCTGGACCAGTAGCGCTTTTTGCCATTTTTGAAGCAGGATTGCTAAAAATGCGCTGTCATTTAGTGGATTATCTGCCCCAAGCGGGCGGGCAATTATCAGAAATATACCCAAAAAAACCTATTTACGATATACCTGGTTTTCCAACCATAAATGCTCAGGAACTTGTAGATAATTTATTGAAGCAAGCCGAGCCGTTTAAACCAAGTTTTACTTTTGGACAAAGAATAGAAACGCTAGAGAAAAAAGGAGAAAGAGATTTTGTGCTCACAACAAATCTTGGAACTGTTATTCATTGCAAAGCCGTTGTTATTGCAGGAGGGCTGGGTTGTTTTGAGCCACGCAAACCCGAAGTTGTCGGACTAGATAAATTCGAGAATGGAAAGGGCATTAATTACATGATCCTTGATCCGGAAAAATACAGAGGCCAAAAAATGATCATTGCTGGCGGTGGAGATAGCGCTTTGGATTGGACCATTTTTTTAAGTTCTATTTGTTCTGAACTTACGTTGGTGCATCGCAGCGAAGCATTTAGAGGTGCGCCAGATAGTGTAAACAAAGTAATGGATCTTGCTAAAGAAGGAAAAATAAAGCTATTGCTCAATACCAATTTACTATGCGTAAACGGAAACAATAAATTAGAAAGCGTGAGCCTTAAGAATATAAAAACTAACGAAGAGCAAACCATAAAAACAGATCATCTTATTCCTTTGTTTGGATTGAGTCCTAAACTCGGGCCAATTGAACATTGGGGTTTGCAAATAGACAAAAATGCCATTGAAGTATATACCGAAGATTATTCAACAAATGTTTTGGGAGTCTACGCTATAGGTGATATAAATACGTACAAGAATAAACTGAAATTAATTTTATGCGGTTTTCACGAAGCGGCTTTAATGAGCCATAGCGCATATAAATATATTAACCCCGGAATTAAATACACCATGAAGTATACAACAGTTAATGGCGTGAACACTTTTTAATGACCGATATTAAAATACATATTAAAAACCTCGACGGAACTTTAACAACACTGGAAGGCCCAACCGATATGGGTTTGAGCCTCATGGAATTTTTAAAGGCAAGCGAATACGATATTTTAGCAACCTGCGGCGGCATGGCGCTTTGTGCAACTTGCCATGTAGAAGTTATCAATGGTTTTGATAAATTAAACGAGATTAGCAATGATGAATACGCAATGCTGGATACACTTCCAAATATTACCGATACCTCGCGCTTATCTTGTCAATTAAAATTGGCTTCCAGCATGGATGACATTACGGTAAAAATAATGGGAGATGGGGTTTCGTAGATAGGTGGCAGAAACAGTTGAGAGGCAGAAACCACAGAGGCCTTTGGCCTCACAGAGTTTTTTCACAGAGAACACAGAGTTTATAAATAAAGCTTTGCTCTTTTGTTTTAGGTCATAATCATTCTTTGTGACCTCCGTGTAGCGCTCCTGCCTGCCTTCCGGTTAGCGCTCTTTGCGGTTTCTTCCTCTAATATCCGTTAGTTAAACATAAATTTATTGTTCAATTGTTGTTCGGCATTTACAATATGAGTTATGAATTTGATCTGATTCAACAACACCGCTTGTTTATTGTGCGAAGCAACTAGCTCTAATTTTTCTTGCGCGGTTAACTGCAGCGATGCGGCAATATTGTAAACACTTAATTTACTAAGGGTATCGTAATCTATCATTTTATTTTGAACCGTACTAAAATAATGGATAATGGCATCTTGCAAATTAGAATTTGTAATGACGGTATTCTCTTTTTCAAATTCAATTAAAACAGCGCCGTATAATTTGGGGCTCAGCGTTTCAGAATATTCTATGATGGTAAGAATGCGAACGCACTCGATCAAAATATCTTTTTTTCCATCGGCGTATTCTTTTACAACATTTTTAATTTTTACTTCACAGCCATAATTACTCATCTTACCGTTCTCAAAAAACGGAATAGCAAACGAGGCATCATTATCTAAACAATCTTGTACTAATTCTTTATAGCGATCTTCAAAAATATGCAATTTGGTTGCTTCGCCCGGAAGCAAAATAGTTTTAAGAGGAAAGGCCGGTAATGTGAGTTGATTGGAAGTCATACGCAAAGTGTTTTAACTAATTACGTATGAGAGGGTGCAAAAAGCGTGCTCAAAAACGTTAAAATTCAATAAAATCCTCACCAAATGAGTCTACTATCTCCCAGGTATGGTCGCTTAGTAGTTTTACCGAGTTAATAAACTCCAAATGTTCGGGTTTTGTTTTACCCCATTCATCAGGACTTATCATGTAAAGCCTATAAACCGCTTCTTTTTTGTAAAGATGATAGGTATGCCCAATAAAAGGCTCAAAAGAAAGTTCGGCCGTATATATTTTTTCGCTGATCTCAATGCGTTTTTGAATGTCTTGAGCTTGTTTTGCTAAAAGCGTTGCTTGTTTTTGGATCTGAGCCAACTGTTTATTGGTTTGCTCGCGCATGGCAGATAATGCTCGCGATTTTAATTTGCCTTCGTCTTCAGGCCTTATTGCAATGCTTCCCACTGTGTGAGGGTATGCGATCAAGCCAGGTTCTTCGGCGGTTTTGTCTTTATCGATCGGATTTTTGAACATAGTTTATTGAGTAATGCCTAATTTTTTTGCAATAGCAGGAGGAATTGCTTTTTTATGCAACATGATACTTGTTGTTTTTAATAGCATATAACTTTCGCTGGCGTAAAAATATCCATCGCAATCATTACGTTTTGTTCCCCAACTGTTTTTAATGGTATAATATAATGTTCCGTTTTGATCCTTAGCAGTTCCAACAGCATGCATGCCATGATCGTCTTGTGTATCGTAATTATCAAATTGTTTTTGGCGAAGCTCGGGAGTAATGGTAAGTTGTTTGTGTGGTTTAATGGCCAATAAGGCTTTTTCCATTTCCGTCATTTGATCTATCGATTTTTCGGGAACAACAGCTAATCCTTCTTTGTACATAAAACTTTTTTCAGTTACATCGGCACCCCATGCAAATGTAAATTCGTTGTTGATGGCGTATTGCATTGTTTCTTGCAATTCGTTTAATGGTAAATTATTTACTTTTTCCCATTGCCAATTATCCGGGATCTCTAACACAAATTTTTCGTAAGGCGCGTGATGCGTAAATGATGTAAGCACTATATAATCATCCGGAATTATTCCGGTTGCATCCGCATACGTGCGCGGGGTATAACTTTTCCCTTTGTAATCAAATTTCTCGGGTACTTTTCCCAAAAAATTATCGCATGTATTTTCAATGGTTTGAATTAAAAATTCATAATCTATTTTTTGCGCATTTGGATCCTTTGCAGGTTCGGCAATTGCTTTTATTGTTTTTTCTAAAAGCCCATGATTGTGTGGATCGCTATTATCTTTTTTTCCTGTATAAACTTCCTCGGGCACCATTCCGTATTTTTTCATGGCAAGCAATACATCCGGAAATCCACCACCCTCTGCTAAATTATTATTGCCATGCATGCGTATAAAATTTTGCACTTTTAATGGATAAATTTTTCTCACCACAAACATCTCACTCAAATTAAAGTCTTTGCCTTTTCCCATACGGATCATTTCGCTTTCAAAAAAAGATAAAGTGGAGAACGACCAGCACGTGCTTGTTCTTTCTTGATTTTGAACGGGCGTTGCATCCAATGATTTTACTATGGTAAAGGTGTACTCGCTGTTCGACTTATTAGTTTTTGTTTGCGCAGTTATAGCGGTTGCAGCTGTAATGGCGCAGATCAATAAAACATATTTTTTCATTTGTTGGATGTTTTTGCGGTAACAATTTTAAGTAAAAAAAGTATCTCAAAAAAGGTAAATAACACATAATGCATCATAAAATGCACCATGAACCACTTTTGAGTTTCAGGAAATGTTTGACTGTAGAATAAAAAAGCAATACCCGATGCCAATAATCTTCCCAATGAAATGCTCAGCAAATTTGAAGCCAACGCTTTTGGGTCGGGATTAACAAGACCAAGAATTGCTATTACAATTGCTACTGTCAAATGAAATACAATGCTGTAGATCCAATGCAAATTTTGTGGCGAGTGCTGAAAAAAGTTGAGAATACTAATGGATATTGCAGCCGAACCAAGTGTTGCAAACATAACGGGCTTAATAATGTTATTGATCTTGGTCATTTTTAGATTGGCTGCTTACATCTTTAATAACAACATACATGGCAATTCCAATTCCTAAAAGCGATAGTACAATGGTAAAATAAGGGTCTTTGGTTTTAAAATAGTCGTCTAACCTAATTCCACCCCAAGTGCTTGCGCCAATTATAACGCCCATTTGAATGGTTAAATTACTAAAACGATAGAATGTGTTAGGCTGTTTGCGAGGCAACTGCTTTTTGCTCATTTTTCTGACTGATATTTTTTACAATGGCTCCCATATTACAAGTGCCCGTAAAAACAGCGCCAGCTTCTATGGCTAATTTACTAGTGATGATATCGCCATTGATCTTTGCCGTAGTTTTTAAAGAAAGTGTTTCGGTAATATTAACTGTTCCTTTTACTTCTCCACTTAAGTCGGCATTGGTACATTGTATATTGCCTTCAATTCGGCCAGTATTACCTAAAACAAGTTTTCCTGAAATGGTGATATTGCCTATAAGAAGCCCGTCGATCCTAAAGTCGCCATTAGAATTGATATCGCCATTAATTTTAGTGCCTGAGCCTAAAAGGTTTATAGAACCGGCATCTACACTTTGATTTTTTGTTGAGTTAAACATGGGCCGTAATTTCATACAAGGTACGAAATTTGAGCTAAAGAGCACCTACTTTAGTTTATCAGGATTACTTAAAATGCTGTTATCCAAGCTTTTATAATTATCGTTATAGAATAATTGGTAGCCGTTGAGGTTCTTTTTTTGATAGAACATAGGCATATTTTCGGCAGAAATTACTACCAAGGTAAAGAGTTCTTTTTTCACTTCATCTTTAAAAAGATCTTTATCGTCTTTCATATTGTCTCTAAACTTTATGGCCTCATTGGCATTATCAAAGGTTTTTAAAATAATGAGTTGCATTTTTGAACCAAACAATGTACCGTCGATATTGAACGCTTTATTGCTGTAATATTTTTTTGTGAAGGCGCCCAGTTTTGATTTAAAGCCATTGGCAACTTTTGGATCATCGGGACAAAGAGCCAAAATAAAATGTTCGGTAATAAAATTGATCTGAAACGTATCCTTGCCCATTACTTTTGTTTTTGATGCATCAACCGCCGAATCGGGATCTTTTTGTTTTTTAATGCTATTTAAAATGTCTTTTGACAATGGTGCCACATCCGATTTAGGATACAGGGCCACAATTTGTTTTAAAGCTACTTCCAACGAATCAATTCCTTTTAATTTGCCAAGACTCATGGCTTTTATAAATTCGAATTTTGGTAAATACACATTCTTACCAAACTTTGTAATGGCCGCATCACTTTGCGTATACGATTCGGAATAATTACCTGCAGTGTATGATGCATAAACATTGGCGTAATCTTTTTCTACATCACTTAAAACACTTTGTTTTTCCTCTGCATATTTAGGGTTTTTGATTAGCTGAGCAAATTCACTGTTAGGGTAATCGTTCAATATCTTGTTCTTATAAAATTCAGCTTTCTCGGCATTTTTTTCTTTTTCGTAAATGCGAAATAATTGATAGTAGGTATTCAATAAATATTTATGCTTGCTGTAACGCGAGTTCAATTCTTCAAATGCGGCAATTGATTTTTTATTGTTGTTAAGATCTTCTTTGTACGTTGTGCCTAATAAATAAAATGCATCAATGATCTTATCGTTACTTACTTTTAATAACGAATCGGTTACAGGTAAATTTTTTAAATAAAATTCTTTTGTTTTCTTAGGGTCTTTACTTGCAGTTTTATCTTTCGGATCTTTAGTTGGATCTGCAGCAGTGTTTGCGTTAGGATCTTCAATGGTAAGCGCTTTGTTCGATCGGCGCCAGTTGTCCTCATTTTTGCGATTACCCCACTTTTTACCAAAATCAGCTATACCAAAACTAATGGTGTTTTGATTGTAGAAATAAAATGTGTTTTGACTGCCTGTTGGAAGATTTGGATTGGTTACAATATTTGTGTTGCTACCAAGGCTTTGCGCATTTGCTAATAATCTTACTTTTTCTTCACGCGCTTTCTCTTCATCCTCTTCCATTTTTTTGATGATCTTTTCTACCATCACTGCTTTTTCGGCATCGCTCATTTTGGCAAAACGCTGCAAGCTATCTTCGCGCTTAATGGTTTTTAAATAACTCACCAAGTTATCTAGGGTTTTTTGCCTGGCAACAATACTTTTATAATTTGGATGATCGTTAGGCAGTGTTATAAGTGTACTATCATAATACGCTTGCGCCATAGGATAATTAGTGAACTCAAAATTGATCTCGCCCAATTTTAAATACGATAATGCTTTTTGACTTGGATTTATAGTACTAGTTTGAACCGACTTTTTATAATACACAACAGCCTTATCAATATTTTTCTCTTTTTCTTCTATCTCTCCAAGGGTATAAAAAATAACATCATAGTAATCGGCATTTTTAAACTCGCGACTCATTTTCAAAAGACCCTTTTTGGTTTTTTCCGAATCCATTCGCTTTACATCCAGCAAACGTGCCAATTTGATCTTGCTGTAAAAAACCATTTCGTAATTTGGCTTTAAGCGAATGGTATATTCGTAAAAACGACGGGCGCGTTTATAATCTTTTTGTTCTTCCAACATTTGTGCAATGATGAATGAGTAGCGTGCGCGTTTTTTGCGTGGCGTTCCGTTAATGAGTTTGCGGTTGTTAGCGGCCTCCATTAATTTAGAAGAAGCTTCGGTAAGTAATCCTTTTCTAAAATAATAATCGGCTTCTAGTGCAGGTAATTCTTTTTTAATGCGGGCAGGTAATTTTTTTTCGTTTTTTAATAAAGAAATGATAGGTGCGGCACTACTTACCGAGCCAACTTCGTTATACGATTTAATCAACCACACCATGGCATCGTATTTATCTTTGGAATGATTATAAGTACTTACCACATATTCAAATGCTTCAATGCCCGAAAAAAATTCACGTTTATAAAAACGCGAGATGCCAATATTGATCCAATTATTATCTATCCATTTTCCGGACTTAGGAATGGTATTGTCTTTTGAATCTTTAATGGCATGACGCTGAATACAGGTAGTTGATTTTTTTATGGCCTTATCAAAATCAGGAAAAGTTGCTTTTGCCTTTTCGGGTGTAGGATAAACGTAAACGGGGAGTGTTTTATCGTAATTCTCTTTATTGTTATTTTCAATTTTAAAAACGCCGTCTTTAATACTTTCGGTTGAATAATAATAGCCGTTATAACGCGCGGTTAAATTATGATAGCCCCTTGAAACAACCGTGTTCTTTTTTGTAGAACAAGATGCCAATAGTAGGATCAAACTGAGATATGTGAAAAGCCTGAGTTTCACTCTGTTATTTTAAACGAAAGAACGGTAAAAATAGTATAATTTTTAGAGTTTTTAGAGGAAAAAGTGTTAAGGAGGGCTATTATGATAACTGTTTCACGGCCAAATAAGCCATTAAGCCTGTGCCAATACGAAGGGCGTTCTCGTCAATATCAAAAGTAGACGTGTGAACTCCTGAGCCAATATTTTTTGATGTATTGCCTGTTCCGAGCCTAAAAAAACAGCTTGGCACTTTTTGTGAAATAAAGGCAAAATCTTCGGCGGTCATGCGTAAGGGCAATTCTTCTACATTGGCTTCGCCCAAATATTCTTTGGCCCAAGTGCTGCAATTTTTTGTGAGCGCTTCATCGTTCACTAAAAACGGATAACCTTTTTCAATGCGAAATTCGCAAACACCATTCATTTGTATGGCAATGCCCTCGGCAATTTTTTTCATTTTTAAATGCGCTTTCTCTCTCCAGTTCTCATCCATGGTTCTAAAAGTGCCTTCAATTTTTACTTCATCAGGTATTACATTAGTTGCGCCATTGCCATTTATTTTTCCGAAAGCAATTACCGTTGGTGGTTTTGGTTTATTGTTGGTTTCTAATGTTGAATAAGCCGGCGGCCTTACCATAAATGCTTTATGTAGTTCTAATAATATGTTTGAGGCTATCAGTAATGGATTAATATAATCGTTTACCATAGCTGCATGACCGCCTTTACCTTTTACCGTTATATATAATTCATCGGTACTTGCCATGTACATGCCTGTTTTAAAACCAACTTTTCCGGTTTCCATACTCGGAAAAACATGTTGCGCTAAGGCTGTACTAACTTTTGGAGATTCAAGCACACCTTCGTTGATCATGAGCGATGCACCGCCAGGTAAAACTTCTTCGCCCGGTTGAAAGATGATTTTTACACTTCCTTCAAATTCATTTTTTAATTCATTTAAAATAATGGCTGCACCCAAGGCACATGCGCTGTGCACATCATGTCCGCAGGCATGCATTACACCTTTGTTTTTTGAAGCATAAGGCACATTATTTTTTTCTTCAATGGGCAAGGCGTCCATATCGGCGCGCAATAAAATGGTTTTTACTGATGGATTATTTCCTTCGATCAAAGCAACAATACCTGTTTTTACAATACCATTTTTAAAAGGGACATTATATTTTTTTAAAACACCTTGAATAAATGCTGAGGTATTGTGTTCTTCAAAAGATAATTCAGGATGTTGGTGAATATGCTGGCGAATAGAATTTATTTCAGAAAAAAGTTCTTCTGAACGCTTTTGTATTTTAGAAATAAGTGTCATTATTTATTGAGGAGCATTTTTAGTCCTATCAAAATGATCATAGCGCCAAAGATCTGTTTTACCACTTTGGTATCAAGCGCCAGAGCCGTTTTACTTCCAAAATAACTTCCCACAATAAATGTAATAGCCATAATAAGAGCGTATTTATAATTAACCTGACCTTCTTTATAATAATTGTAAACTCCTAAAATGCCTATAGGGAAAAGAAACATAAAAAGCGTTGTGCCTTGTGCTTCTTTTTGATTCATGCTCATAAAATAAATTAATACAGGAACGATAACAATGCCGCCGCCAATACCAACCAATCCGCTTAAAAATCCTGCAACAACACCAACAGCCAATAAAATTAAAATAGCATTCATAATTCAAAAAACATTACATGTATTAAAAATCTGTGGCGAATGATAAACCTACCACGGCCTTTTTTTGAGCTTTAAAGTTATCAATTCCGTAACCAAAATCCAATCTCACAAAATAACCGTATAATCTTGAACGTATACCCCAGCCTGCGCCTGCTACCAAAGGATTTTTATCGTTAATAACGGTAATAATGATAGGACTTAAATTACTTCCTTGAATATAAGTATTTACATTTTCGGTGTTCTCTTTGCTCAATGGATTGAAACCATACCATGCAGCGCCCAGATCAAAAAAGCTGATCAACTGTAAATTATTTAAGAAATCGGAACGCATGGGTCTATCAACAAAATATTTTACGATAGGAAAACGCAACTCCGAATTGTAGGTAACAAAATTATTTCCGTTACGAATGTTTTGAGAGAAGCCGCGCATATTTGTTGCTAAAGTTTGGAATTGATATTGCTCGGGTTTTACAATATTGATCTCGTTATTGAATTTAGCATTGAACCAATTATCAACCCCACCTAGGTAAAACAATAAACGGTCGGTACCCAAAGATGTTCCGCCTGCTAAACGATTACACCAGGTAATTTGTCGGTGAATGCGTTGGTAGTGCCTTACATCAAACCCCGCAGTAATAAGATCGTGTCTTTCTTTCTTTATTTTGCGCCAGTATTCGCCCCAAACTTTTCCGCGAAACCCATTCATAATATTTACCATTACATTTCGGGTATCATCATAAACTAATTCTCCGCGCAAACCAACGTAATTATCGTAGGCTGGTTTTTTTGGAAGCGACACATCGCCTAAAGAAAAGTAGTTGAATTTATCATTACGAAATAGAACCGATCCTTTTGTTGCTAATACTTCGTTGATAGGTAATTTAGCCGTGTAACGAATATCGTGTATGTGCGCGCGAGCAGGACTTCCATAAAAATCATCGATCTTCACAAAGCTTTGGCGATGCAATACTACTTGATGATCAATTTTCTTTTTGCGATACTCATATGACAATAGCACTTCATTATCAACGCCGCCGCTTGTAAATAGATCAGCAATTCCTGAGAATCGAAACGCGCCAACAATGCGATGATCTTCAAAAAGATCGCTAATGCCAATTTTAGTTAGAAAATTCAAGCCCGGATTTAAATATACCGGCGAACCTCCACCGGCAAAACGCTGGTACGTTGTTCCTAAATACGCATTGTCGAATTGCGTAACGATATAATCGCTAAAAAAAGAGGTGAAATAATTCTTTTGAATTGGGAACGTTATTAAGCCGGCATTTTTTGAACGTTTAAGAGAGTCGGCCGCTAAAGAAACTACGGTATTGGTTCCGGCGACTTCTGTCTTTTTGGGTTCGCCACTCAATGTATAATTATCAAAATCAATTCCGTCTAGTTTTTTTGTTGGAGTTTGGCTAATGCTTGGCGAACTGATATCGGGTTGATATTTTTTGGCATTGTAAAAATACGGATCGAGTAATGCAGGCTTAATGGTCATTTTAAACCAACTGTCTTTAGGTTGCGAATAATTTACCAGATCTAATTTCCCTAAGGGCGTAACAGCCATATAATTTTTACCGTTGTAGTAAAACATTTCGGCCACATGCGTTGTGTTTAAATTAATATTTTGATCTAAAATATTACGATCGTAATTAGTTACCAATTTGCTTTTGAAAAAATAGCGATAATGCTCGGTTGTATCTACAAATGAAATAGCACTGTCGAATTCAGCAAGATAACGATTATAGATGCCGTTTTTTTCGCTGAGATAAGTGATGTATTGATTGGTGTAGGCCTGAGGAACGCGCTCATCAACTTCACTTGTATTGGTAATGCCAACCAGTACCGATGTTTTAAATGGATACGGAGCCATGTAAAGATCCATGTTTTTGTTGAATTTATGAAAGAAGGCCGCATCATCTTTTGCTTTTATTGTATCGTTGGTGCGATTACTTTCAAACACAATGTACTTTGATGATTTTACAAAAACAGGATTGTTATCATCCCAAACATCGTTGGTTATTTGTTCGAGGCCGCTATTGTTAAGCGTAAAAATAAAAATGTCGCTTTGGCCTTTTCCTTTTTTTACACCACTTACCACTAATTTTTTCCCATCCTGACTAAAAGAGAAGCTGTTCACTTTTTCAAAGCCGGGCATATTTCGAATATGTTTTTCTTTGGTTTCGGTATCATAGGTATGAATTACTAACTGATCTTTCAATTCGTAGATCATCATCACCGTTTTATTATTTGGATGCCATTGGATCACCGGATAATTGTAATCGGCAATGCGTTCTAGCTTTGGTCCCTTTTTTAAAATGCGGATTGGCTTCTCTTCCAAATTTTTTACGTACACTTTCATTTGGCTCAATTCATCGGTTGCGTAAGCTACATTTTTAGCATCAGGGCTTAAACGCAATTGGTAATAATGTTTGGCCGACTTATATTTTTTAAGAACCGTATTGTTATTAATTGGCGAAGTGCGAGCCGAATCTTTCGTCATATAGATACGACGGTTTTGCGCGTCAACAAAATCAAACAATAGATTATCAAATGAAGTTCCGATCACAAACAAAAAAGCATAATCGGGTGAGCGATTTATTTTTGTCATGTACAATAAACTTGGAATTTGCGATTCGCCGTGCACATCCACAATGTAATGCCATAAAGCGTGCCCTGCATTTGCGGCTTGTTTACCAGTAAGTTTATTGAATTTACTAATCTTGTCGTTTTTTAAAGCATCGTAAAGTAAATTATCGTAATAACTGTTCCATCCTTCCGATAAATATTGCACTAAACCTTTGGTAAACCAATCGGGCAAATTCATGAGGGTAGAATTTTTTACCATTTCGCGAGCGCTTCCTGAGTAAAGATTTTGATTGATCATTAGTTCGGCAAGTGCGGCGCGAATTTGTTTATCCATATCGGCGTGGCTGCCATTAAAGTAAACAAAGATCTTATCGCCAATTATTTTTGTTGTACCACCAATGTTAGAGGATTCATCATTATTCAACCCAATATTACTTTGCTTAAAATCGTTTTGATTATTGTAAACAATAACATTGATCTTATCTTCTACTTGATGTTCTAATCGTTTTTCTAAAATGGGTAATTGATTATTGGCCGAAACCGAAACATATTTTGCTATTTCATTTCCACCTGCATAAAAGTAAACGCGTATGCGTTCGTAGTCAAAATAAGTCCAGTTAAAATTTTGGTATTGGATCCTGTTTTTGCCGAAATCCATTTGCATGCCATAATAGAATTGGGCTTGCAGTTTTAATGCAGAGCTTAGAAGCAAAATTAATATGGCAAAACGTAGTCTTTTGAACATAGGCCGGGACTTATAAAAGTAGCAAAAATCCAATACTTTATCAAGGAAATATGGCGCTTTTAGGGGTATTTTAGGTTCTTTTCACAATAAATTTGCTGCGAAATAACCAATTGCCATCGGTAAGCCACACAATGTAAAGGCCATCATTTAGGTCGTTGATATTTACTTCGCCATGATCTTGCTTTATATCCAGCAACAAAGGCCTTACAGTTTTTCCGAACTGACTAAAAATAAAACCTTCCACTTTGGTGCCAACATAATTGTAAAAACGTAAGCGAATAAATTCCTGATCAAAAACCGGGTTGGGAAATACTAAAATATTGGGCTTAGGCGTTTGTTGTCCCACATAAATGCGATAAGCGGGAGAGGTTTCAAAACCCGGAATAGAAACTTTGTAGTAGTTCACCATTTCAATACCCGGCGAACCATGCGTAAAATTAAAAGACTCATCGGCGGTTGTGTTACCACAAATGCCAGAGTAGTTATACAATTGTAAATAATTTAGAGAATCGGTGCAGTGTAAAATTTCGTAACCGGGGCATGGTTGTCCTGCAGATAGTGTAAATCGAACTAATACTTGACTATTGGCGCCTTGGTTTTGACTATTTACCAAACTAACATTTACGTTTTGTATACGCTGCGAAAACGTGCTAAAGCACGCAATGATAAAACTATATGCGAAAAGTCTCTTCATTCCTCCTGTATCCAAACGTAATTAGCCCCCAAATTATTGTATACAACTAGCACATAAGTACCTTTTGAAAGCTTTAATTTTTCAAACTCAACCGTAATGCTTCTGGAGCCTGCTTTAATAGGGATCTGAGGGGTTACTATTAGTTCAAACGATGGGTTGGTTGCCTTGTAAATGTAGGCGGTATAAGGCCCGGGGTTTTCATTAAAATTAATTTGTGTTCTGGCCGAATATACATGAGTAATAGTTTTATCTAACACTATTTTTTGGATGAACATAGAATTTTTTAGGACGGCATCATTGATAGAAGTAGCGTGAATAGTTATTTTTTTCCCGGCCTTGCCGGCTAGCGGGTTTGCGTCAGGCTGCATCCAAATGGGATAAATGCTTCCGTTGTGTATGATCAAAGAAAAATATTTTTCTAAGGAAGAATTATTTTTCCATTCAAATGCCGTTTCATTTAATTTATGTTCGGTAAATGTTGTGCCATTATCTCTGCTTACGGCCAAGTAAACATCGGTTAAATTTCCCTTGGCAAAATTACGTTGGTTGGCATACATAACGTATAAATATCCGGTTGAATGGTCAATAGCAAATCGCGGCATAAATTGCTGTTTGTGATTTGGATAATAAGTAACAAGTATTCTATCGAGCCAGGTATCTCCACCATCATCACTGTAAGTTAAATACACATCATTATTTTTTATTCCATTTTTGGCATCACTCCAGCAAACGTAAATACGGTTCATGCTTTTATTGCAAACGGTATAAGCGAACTGATTTGCTTTAGTAAACGGATTTGTTTTATTTTTTGGAATACTATCTATGAAAATATCTTTTGGCAACCATGTTTTTCCTCCATCACTGGATCGGGTAAAATAAAGTGCGCTATTCTTGATGTACGACTTATACAATTTTCCATCGGCGGCGGCCATGTTTGGCGCTTGAGGTGTTTTGGTAATGCTGTCTAATACATGATAAATTAAGCCCTCGTTTTTTCTGTCTTGTATGCTGTTACCCAGTGTTTTAATATCCGGCCCCGAAATAACCGCGAAAGTGTTGATCTGAGCGAGATTTAGGCCTACGCAAAAATAAAGAGTTATTATACCAAAATATTGTTTGAACATGCTTTTATAACAGCAATTAAAAACATAAATTTACGACTAAATTTTAAGGATTATGGAAAGAAGTACGATAACAGATTATATTGGCAGTAACAAGGAAAGAATGTTAAATGAGCTGCTTGATCTTTTGAGAATTCCATCGGTAAGCGCCGATACAAAATACAAAGAGGACGTACTAAAAACAGCGGAGGCAGTAAAGATAAGATTGGTTGAAGCTGGCGCTGATAATGTTGAGATCTGTAAAACAAAAGGGTATCCGGTTGTTTACGGCGAAAAAATAATTGATAAAAATAAACCAACAGTAATTGTTTATGGTCACTACGATGTTCAACCGGCCGATCCATTGGAGTTATGGGATTCGCCACCATTTGAACCGGTGATCAAAAAAACAGCAACGCATCCTGATGGCGCTATTTTTGCGCGTGGAGCTTGTGATGATAAAGGGCAAATGTATATGCACATAAAAGCGTTTGAGATCATGATGAGAACAAACACGCTTCCGTGTAACGTAAAATTCATGATCGAAGGGGAAGAAGAAGTTGGTTCGGCAAATTTGGGTGAATGGATAATTGCCAATAAAGCAAAATTAAGAGGCGATGTAATTTTAATTTCTGACACATCGTTAATAGCCAATGATACACCAAGTATTGATACCGGCCTAAGAGGTTTGGCATATATGGAAGTGGAAGTTGTTGGTGCAAATCGCGATCTTCACAGTGGAGTGTATGGTGGTGCAGTTGCAAATCCAATAAATGTACTGTGTACGATGATCGCATCTTGCCATGATGAAAACAAACACATTACTATTCCGAATTTTTACGACGATGTTCTTGAGCTAACCACTGCACAACGCAAAGAGATGGAGAAGGCGCCATTTAATTTAGATAATTATAAAAAGGATCTTGCTATTGAGGATGTATATGGCGAAACAGGATATTCAACCATTGAGCGCTCGGGCATTCGCCCTACATTAGATGTAAATGGAATTTGGGGAGGATATACAGGCGAAGGCGCAAAAACTGTTTTACCAAGTAAGGCATTTGCAAAAATAAGCATGCGTTTGGTTCCTAATCAAAGTTCAGCAAAGATCAGCGCTATTTTTCAAAAGTATTTTGAAAGTATGGCACCAAAGGGAGTTAAGATAAAGGTAAAACCGCATCATGGCGGAGAGCCTGTTGTTGTAAATATGGATAGCGCAGCCTATACAGCTGCTAGCAGAGCTATGGAAGAAACCTACGGAAAAAAACCGGTGCCAACACGCGGCGGAGGAAGTATTCCAATTGTTGCTTTATTTAAACAAGAATTAGGATTGGATAGTATTTTAATGGGATTTGGTTTAGATAGCGATGCACTTCATTCGCCAAACGAACATTATGGTTTGTTCAATTATTACAAGGGCATTGAAACTATTCCATTATTCTACAAACATTATGCGCAATTATATAATAGCAAATGAGTTTAAGCAGCTGGATAGGATCGGTTGGAGTAACCGTTTTATTATTCGCCTTTGTTCTCAATCTTTTAAAAAAATTGTCAGCCGATTCTAGCCCTTACTTATTAATGAATATTGTTGGCGCGCTTCTTGCCGGCATTTCAAGTTTCATGATAGATTTTTGGCCCTTCGTGATATTAGAATCAGTTTGGGTAATTGCATCATTAGTTCCACTTCTTAAAAAAGCAACATGACCAAGATCGTTTATTTTTTATTTACCATTTTAGTTTTTACATCGTGTAAAGATTTTAAAGAAGCACAATGCACCGGGGTTACCGGATTTAAAATAAATAAGGTAGACATGAATGGCATAGATGCGGATATTATGTTAGGAATAAAAAACCCGAACGGCATTGGATTTTCGATCTATCCAAGTGAATTTGATGTAAAGCTTGCCGGTATTGGATTAGGAAAGGCAAAGCTTAAAAGGCGCGTACATATTGATGCAAATACCGAGAAGAACTACACCTTTAATTTAAAAAGCAGTTTCAAAGACATGAACATGATGGATGTAATGAAACTGGTTAACTCAGGCTCATCAGGAATGATACAAGTAAAAGGAAACCTTAAAGCAGGCAAATTTTATTTAAAGAAAAATTTACCGGTCGACGAGAAGCATTCTATGCGATAGGTTATTTTCCTTTTGCTCCTTTTTCGGAAGCAACTTCAGCAGCAGCCATTGCTTCCAAATCACGATCAAAGAAATACAATCCACCTTTATCGTCGCCTATTAATTTTAATTTATCTACTATCTGGCGCGCCAAAGCTTCTTCTTCAATTTGTTCGCTTACATACCACTGAAGGAAATTGTGCGTTGTATAATCTTTTTCTTTTAAAGTGATCTCAACAAGATGATTGATCTCTTCGGTTACTTTCATTTCATGTTTTAATACTTCTTCAAATACTGATTTAACTGATTTAAATGTAGCAGGAGGTTGCTTTAAAGCCGGAACCACTCCGTGGCCACCGCGCTCGTTAACAAACTTAATGAGTTTAAGCATATGCATGCGTTCTTCATCGGCATGGCCGAATAGAAAAGCGGAGATGCCATTTAAGCCTTGTGTTTCGGCCCAACTTGCCATTGATAAATAATATTGTGATGAGGAAGCCTCTAATTGTATTTGCTTATTTAAAGCATTACTAACTTTTGATGATAACATATCTCTTATTTTTATTCAAAGGTACTAATACCAAACAGAAATAAAAAATTGGGTATTTAGTAGAACCTCAAAAAGTATTTTTTATTATTTGGGCGCCTTATCGGGCTATCACTTCAAGCTTGTTTGTCCTTTGTTATGTTTGTCGCACTGCGGGGTCTGCG
>JAWXAS010000064.1:0-16376 GCA_034439635.1 Bacteroidota bacterium
CTAAACAAGGCTTTTCGCTCTATCCCGGGCGCAGCATTACGGTTTAATTTACACTTAAAAACATCTGCCGCTTTTTTAATCCTTTTTTACTTTTTTCGGGAGATTTTTATCGCACTATTTTTAAACAAACTCAATAATAACAAGGCTTACAGAGTTTTTGAGGGACGACTATTTAAATGAAGCTGATTGTTTATAATGGAGAATGCTATTAAAGAATCCTTTTTTACCAAAAACCGCTGATTCAAATCTACCTTTTTCCATTTATCATTATTCATTCGCCAAAAAATCTTTTCCAATTTAAGCATATCGCCCCTAAATTGCCATTTACCTTTTGATTCTATCAAACCGTCGCATCCTCCAAACTGCTGAGCAAAAAAAGCTAAGTCTTTATTCAGATCCATAAATCCATTACCTCCACTTACACGATCATAGCGCAATGAATATCTGCCACGCATTGCCATAACTGCAAACAATACCATACTAATTGCTATTAAGTTAAGTAGTGATTTCATGGTAAATAAAAAAGGCCAGATAATCCGGCCTTTTATTTTTTTGTGTTATGCTTTCTTTTTAAACGAAATATTCCCAAAGAAATCTAATACCTTTTTGAAGATCTCAAAATACAAGGTAACCATCAATACCAAACTCATTGTCCAAATAACTCCAATATTAAACCAGAAGGTTGGAACTAAATTACCAAAGAAATTTTTACGTGGTGCAAAAAATTGCGCTCTTCCCACTCTATCCGTTGGATCTAAAAATACAGGATCGCTTTGTTGGATCAACTTGCCATCTTTTTCCAAACTCTTCTCTCCGCTTATATCATTAGCATTTTTAACCATATTGGCTAAGGCCACGTTCTCATAATCTTCTCTCAGTTTCACAAATGCCTTACGCTCGTCATCCGTTTTTTGCATTCTTAAGGCTGTTTCGTCGTATTTGTTTCTAGCGGTGTTCTCAACATTAATGTAATACGCCTTTAATTTATCCAAATACGTTTTAATTCCCTTTATTACTTCGGGGCCGTAATTCTCAACATTGATCTTATCTACTACTTCACATTGAAATTTAGTAGCCACTTTTTGCTCTTTCTGAACCTCATCATGAATCAACTGAATATCTATAGCTAATTCTTTTAACGACTTCCCTAGCTTCTGCTGGTTCTCTATTTGCACAAATTTGTTCTCTAATTTCTGCCTCCAGTAATTGTTTTTATATTGGGCTATACTAATACTTTTATCGTACTTGTAAAACTTCCTCTCAAATTTATTTTCTTTGAACTGATTAACTGCCAAAGCTTCAAATGCCCAACGGCTAGCCATTATCTCACCGGCAATAGGCACACCGCCTGCCTGCGCAAGTGTAGGGTTTAATTTATCAAACTTAACAACCACGCCTGCTAATAATAACTGAGGGATGATCAAAAAAGGAATTAAAATATAAATAGTAACCGCGCTATTGAAAGCCGATGAAATATTTAAACCCAACATGTTTGCAAAACACGATGTAGAGAAAAGAATCAACCAATAATCCATATACATTCCTTTTACACCTAGCACGTAATTACCAACCAACACAAACGTAAATGTTTGAAAAGCTGAAAGCGCGAACATAATAATGATCTTACTCCACAAATAACTTCCCTTACTTAAATTTAAAAACGATTCACGCTTACGGATCTTACGGTCGCGAATGATCTCTTCGGCACTTACCGTTAATCCAATAAACAATGCCACCACAACCGACATAAACATATAAGCCGGAATGTTCTCGTTCTCGCTAAATAAATAACCTTTTGAATTGATATCATCCGTATTGAAGTATCTAACTAAAAACGCTAATATAAAAGCCAATAAAGGCGCTTCAATAAAGTTGATCATCAAATACTGTGTATTGGTGAGCTTACTTTTTACGTCGCGAGTTATAAATACTTTGAATTGCTTTAAAACATTAGGCACCTTAAAAATACTCTCAGGAATATCGGTTATCTTCTTATCTGAGTGGATGTTTTTTTCAATGATCTCTTTGTAATGCTTATTCCAATCGGCAGGACGCATTTTACGCGTATGCGTTAAGTTACCGTATTCATCCAACACCTTACTTTCGATGATGTTGAAAATTTGTTCAGGATTTACGTTGCCGCAGTTCCAGCATTCTGCTTCTTCTGCATTTACGTGATTTACTAAACGTTTAAAGTAACTTACAGCATCTACAGGATTACCATAATAAATTGGGTAACCACCAACGTCTAATATCATCAACTTATCAAACATCTTGTAGATGTCGGAAGAAGGTTGGTGAATTACAACAAAAATTAATTTTCCTTTTAAGGCTAATTCTTTTAAAAGGTCCATAATGTTTTCCGAGTCGCGAGAGGATAAACCTGATGTAGGTTCATCAACAAACAGCACCGAAGGTTCGCGGATCAATTCTAAACCAATGTTCAAACGTTTACGCTGCCCTCCCGAAATTGTTTTCTCTAAAGGAGAGCCCACTTTTAAGTGCACTGTTTCGCTCAAACCTAAGTCGGCCAATAACTCGCTACATTTTTTAGCGATCTCTTCATCGGTAAAATTGCCGAAACATAATTTAGCGTTATAAAATAAGTTTTGGAATACGGTTAACTCTTCAATTAAAAGGTCATCTTGACTTACGTGCCCAATTACTCCTTCAATTTTATCTTGCTCAGTGTGAATATTAATGCCATTGATCTTTACCGAACCACCGCTTGGAATTTCCTGGCTGTTCAATACATTTAATAAGGTTGATTTACCGGCACCTGAACCTCCCATGATCCCTATTAGCTTACCACTTTCTTCGCTAATATTTACATCACGTAAACCTAATTTTCCGCCTTTGAATTTATATTCTAAGCCTGTAACTTGGAACGTGATCTTTGCTTGCGATTCATCACTTAAAAATTTACTGATGACATCACTATAATAAATAGGTTTTATTTTTGACGAACGGATAGAAGAACCCGGGATCAAAATATGAACGCGCTCTTTTGAAACGATCTGTCCGTTCAATTGCAATTCCTGTTTGCCGTAAATTCGCATGGCGTACATTGCTACGCTATGAATTTGAATGATGCGAATATCATCGGTTACTTGCTCAACAAAAACATGTTTGGTTTGATTTGCATAACCACCTTCCTTGTTATTAATAACAAGGATATCTGGGTGATTAGGTTCTTTACCGCCATGATCTTCAACAAATGATTTTAATGCTGTAAATTCTGCATTAGGAATATTGAAGGTTTCCGCAACTGTAATAACGAATTCATATTCTTGCTCGCTTATCTCATTACTTGAATAAATAAATTCAAGCAAACGAATAAGCACGATCACCTTTTGTGTTTGAACAAGTTCTTCGTTGATCTGAGTACAGATCTTTAATATTTTTACGGAGTTAAGTGAAGTACGCTTTGAATTTCCATCCTTCTTTTTACTGGCTGCCTGGTGAGTTTCTAAATACTCATCAAATATTTTAAGGTAGGTCTCAACTTGTTCGTGACTTAGTTGCTGCTTTAAAAACGACTCTACTATAAGTCTTCCTGTATTATTGATGCCATCAACCTTCGCGATGATCGCGAACATCTGCATCAGGGCTCGAAGTATTCGTTCACTCATAGATTCCTATTTTTTATTCGGTACATTTATTGTTTGATAAAAACAATTCGCTATTTTTTTAACCTCTTTCACTTCGTTTTTACCAAAAATTGTTTCTTTGGTATTAAACACGTAGGAAGTAATTCCGCTATCTTTTAGTGTTGCAACATAATTCTTCAATATTTCAACCACAAAAAAAGCCGTGTATTTATCTTTTTGGTTTTGCTTCACTCCTTTTGCATACATCGACTTTGTTCCTGATCTTATTTCGAGATCATTTACTACATCAAAAAACAAATTCGATTTGCATGTCAACATCAGATAATATTTGTGGCCAACTTTAAACATCTTAACCTGCCCTCCATCCTTAAACTCAGGAGTTACTAAACCATCTGCTCCAATGAACGCATTATCCTTTTCAGAAAACAAACTGTCTCTCACAAAACCCATTTCACATGTGTTTTGCGCATTCATAATTGCAAAACACATCATGCAGATTATAAAAATAGAGGCCTTCACTTTCAAGTAACTAATATAACAAAAAAGGATAAAGCATGCTACTTTATCCCTCTCATTTGTTAATTAAATATTATTATTTCTGCTTAAATCCTATTAAGATCACTGCACAACCCGAACCCGGGTTTTTATTCGCATCTAACTGTGCCTCAATTATAGCTTCGAGGGTAGATTTTACTTTAAAATCCCAATAAGGGGCATTTTTTTGGTTCCGATTGCTGAATAATAAGTGGCGATCTTGATCGTAAATATTGAAGATCAAATTTCCATCATTGGTTCCGCTACAAGCCGCTAAGCGGTATGTTGTTTCACCAAAAAAGGTTGTGTGAAATTCTGCCGTCTCCTCAGAGTTTAATAATAAAGAGCGGTATTGTTGACCATCAGAAATAAATGTAGATATAATATGTTTAGCGCAAATACTAGCAATTGTATCGCACTGCGCTGTAGCTTTATTAACTGTGAAGCCTAATAAGAAGGTAATGATTGCTATTGAAAATTTCTTCATGATTTTACTTACGAATTACTAGAGTTAACGATTTTTGACCTGATCTCCTGAATTTTGGCTGCTATTTGCGTTATTTGCTCTTCACTTACCATTACTTCAGTTGTACTATTGATATAGGTTACTTTCTTTAATGAGTCGTGCGTTGGTTCAACAAAGTTGTATTTAAATTGAATTCCTTCATAGATTTTAGAAAGATCATTCAATTCCATAGCTAAAGCTTTTACTTCTTCGCCAGGGTAGTTAGATAAAATTTTGATCAATGAACCTAATGCTTGTTTTTGCTCTGCAATTCTCCACTTTAATTCGTTTGTTCCTTTTTGCTTATAAGCCGCTACCGAAAAATGCATACTCTCTATCCAACCACCGGTTAGAATCAAGCTACTTACATCGTTACGTTGATTGTTCTTCAAAAATGCATCGCTACTACGATAGGCAATACCAACCAAAACCAACATACTGTCTTTGTTAGTGATATTTCCTTCAATACGTTTCATTGTTCCTGCATCAAATGCAGCAGAAACACCAAGTTTATCAGCTAATTGCTTTAAAGCACCAAGATAACCAATAGCATCTTGTGTTTGATTGTAAAGAGAAACGTAACCAAGATCTGCTCCGTAGATACCTAAGTTAAGAGCACGCAAGTAATCAGTGCTGTAAGTATTTACCTTATTACTAGTGTGTAAAATCGTTTTATCGTAGGTTACTCCGCTTTTTTGGATCAATAGGGCAGTTTGTATAGGAGAAGGAACAGAGAATAATTCTCCTCCAACATTTACAACGGTTGCTTTGATAGTATCAGGAACTTCAACTAAGTCTTCTTTTCCATCAACTTTGTCCTTATCACCTCCACAGGCAGCAAAAAGAGCTACCACCCCAACGGCGATCAATATTTTTTTGTTTAGCATAAATTTTTTAACGTTCATCGTCTAAAAAATAAAGTTTATATCCAGAAATGTGCCGCAAGTAAATAAAAATTAATGATACTGCAAAATTAAAGGGGGTGTATTTTGATATTAACTTATGAGCATTTTTTTAACCAAAATCAATGATAGTCATTACTTTAGAAGTAACATTGCCATTGGAGGCAAAATACGCTTCTAAAACAGTCGATATCCGCTCTTTTTCGGAAGGATTGTATAGGGCTTTTTTCCAATGTTGGTGCAATTCCTCGGCATTGGAAACGCAAAATGCAGCCTTGAGCTTAACTAGGTCAATGGCTTCGTTGAATTTATGGTAATTAGAGCCAAAAAAAGCCACGGGAATACAGTAAACAGCCGGCTCCAAAATATTGTGGATCCCATCGTTAAATCCTCCGCCAACATAAGCCGTACTTGCATACGAATAAGATCGCGAAAGAATTCCTATTATATTTAAAATGAGTACATTACAATCATCCTTAATGCCCTCGGTAAAAAGGCAGTAGTTCAAATTACTGTTTTCGAGCTTTTGTTGAAGATCATCTATGGCGCTCTTTTTTAATTCATGAGGGGCCAAAACGAGCTTTATACCGCGATCATTGAGCTTTTTAAATGCCTCTATCATTAATTCCTCGTCGCCAGGCCAAGTGCTTCCGCCTAAAATAAGTTTAGCAGCCCCTTTAAATTTTTCTATTTCCCGAATTGTCGTAAAATTTTGTTTGATCTCTAACACGCGATCAAAACGTGTATCTCCACATATTTCTACGTTGTTGAATCCAATTTTTTTAAGTAATTCTTTAGAATGTTTTTCTTGAACGAATAAAATTTTGAATGCTTCAAGCGATCGTACAAATATTTTTCCGTACCATTTAAAAAATGGATGATGATCTTTAAACACCGCCGAAACCAAATAGGAAGGCGTTTTAGAAATTTTTAAAGCGTTCAAAAAATTGATCCAAAATTCGTACTTGATAAAAATTGCCATGTGGGGTTTTACAATGGCCATAAAATCATGCGCATTACGTTTTGTATCTAATGGCAAATAGGCTATAACTTCAGCGTGTGCATAATTTTTACTGGCTTCAAATCCACTTGGAGAGAAAAATGTAAGTACAATTTTATAGTGGGGATATTTTTTTCGAATGGCTTCGATCAATGGCCTCCCTTGTTCAAATTCGCCAAGTGATGCGCAGTGTACCCAGATCTTTTTATGGTTGTTTAACTTGGAGATCTTTTCGCGAAGTGATATCCGCCAATTCTTTCTTCCACTAACCCACAATTTAGCTTTAGAATTGTTCATCGCCGCTAATCGAATAACAAAACTATACAGTAAAACAACTAAGTTGTAAAGGAACATATCAGTTATAAAAATAATTTTTTGGTGTTCGGCTATACAAAGGAAGTATCCAGCCTATTCTTAAACCCAGCAATACATCTACCCTGTTTTTTGTATCAGGCAAACCGGTATCGTAATTTAATTTTCGTACGCTTTTTGTAAATCCTTCAAATGCTTCAATACCTGTGTAAAAATTAAAAAAACGATTATCACTCAAATATAAATAACCAACAAATTGCGATGCGCAAATTCCGTTGGTCAATTTATCCAAGCCATTTCTAATATCACCATTGATAGCAGCTATTTGTTCATTGATATCTACAAAATGTACTTTGTGTTGCATATAGCCAAAGCCTGCATCTACAAATAATCCTGAGTTTGGATTTGGCGATCCTAAAGGCATTAACTTTCCGGCGTGCAGTACTAATGTGATCACGCGCTCCGATATCCTGATATCTGCAGGGTAACCCGAATTATCAACCAAAAAACCATCAGAGTTCTTTACATTTTTTAAAACATCTTCTTTTACATTTCTTCCAAAACCGTAATTGCCATCCACACCAAACAAAAAATTCCTTTTGGTTTTATACATAAAATTAAACCCCGCATTGAGGTTCACTCCAAAGCGCGTGCTCATATCTGCAAGAGGAAGATCACCTCCAAAATGTATTCCTAATAACGGCGCAGCAATAGCATTAGAATCTGATTGCGAAGAAAGCATCTTAACAAAAACAATACATATTATGATGAGTGATCTTTTCATTTTACTAAAGCATAAAAATAGTCAAAAATTAGAGCATATTTGTCATTTATATAACTCTTTGTTATGCATCTTTTTCCAATAAGAACTAATAAAAAAACGAGGTCTATCATTCTTTCGGAAATTTTTCAAGCTTGATCGAAACTGATATTTTTTACCATAAACTCAACCGCGATGCTGCGCCAGCGTCCCGATAGCTATCGGGAGAAGCGGAAAGCCCCCGCGAGGATTTTGCCTGCCTGTGCGGTAGGCAGGCGTTGTGGCGCTTAAGCAAGGAGGGGGCAAAAGCCCAGTGAGCTTTTGCGCCGGCTCGTGTGAAAGCAGGAAGCCACCGCAGCTTTACACCAAAGCAAAAGACCGCGGGGCTTGCAGCGGAAAGCCTGCCTACCGGCAGGCAGGCGCGCCCGGGCGCCCAAATTATAGAAAAATATTTTTTGCGGCTCGAGTAATTAATCTAATTCTCCCTTATAAATTCGCAATCCAAGTTACAAAAATGCTCTCAGGCAGAAACCCTATTTTTATAAGTGGTAATATTGGTGTTAATGGTGTCGCTTTCAACCAATCCATCGCGTAAACGCACAATTCTATGAGCGTGCAAGGCAATATCCTCTTCGTGAGTAACTAAAATAATGGTATTTCCGTTTTTGTGGATATTCTCTAACAAACCCATGATCTCAATAGATGTTTTGCTATCCAAATTTCCGGTGGGCTCATCAGCCAAAATAATAGCAGGGTTATTAACCAAGGCTCGGGCAATGGCTACGCGTTGACGTTGACCACCACTTAACTCATTTGGTTTATGACTCATGCGATCGCCTAAGCCCACTTGCTCTAACACTTCTTTTGCTCTTTCTTCTCGCGCCACTTTTGGCATGCCCGCATAAACTAACGGCAAGGCAACATTTTCTAAAGTAGTGGCGCGGGGCAATAAATTAAATGTTTGAAATACAAAACCAATTTCCTTATTACGAATCTCAGCCAACTCGCTATCACTCATGGTAGCAACCGAATGTCCATTTAAAATATATTCTCCATTGCTTGGTGTATCCAAACATCCCAACATATTCATTAAGGTAGATTTTCCACTACCCGATGGTCCCATTAAAGCTACATACTCGTTCTTTTCTACGTTCAAAGAAATATCGCGCAAGGCATAAATAAGTTCTTTGCCTATTTTATATAGCTTCTCAATATTCTTTAAAACAATAATGTTGCTCATGGGGTAAAGTTATAAAGAATAAGCGGGCTCAACAATCCGCTCACACCAAATATAACTAGGTATTGTGTATTTTTGCCACCATGGGATTTGGGCGCAGAATTCAATATTTTTTAGTGCATACCCTTAAGTATACCAACAAAGAGGCCAAAGCTCTAATAGCCGCTAAAAAAGTGTGTGTTGGAACCGACATTATTGATTCAAACATTGAACTAAAAGATAGTGATGAAATTACCGTTGACGGAAAATTGGTAAAAAAATACGCGCCTGTTTACATAAAGTATTATAAGCCGGTTGGATATGTTTCGTCGCTAAATGAAAATGTGAAAGATAGTTTGTTTGAGGTGTTTAAAGATCATTTACCCTTAACCATTGTAGGAAGATTAGATAAATCATCGGAAGGATTATTAATATTAACCAATGATGGAAAATGGGCAAGGCAAATTACCGACCCAAAGAATCATAAAGAGAAAGAATATATAGTAAAAGTTGAACAAAAGATAGATATACCGTTTACAAACAAAATGGGTGCTGGAGTTGATATTGGTTTTTATTTTACAAAACCATGTAAGTGTTGGATAATAGACGAATTTACGTTTGGGATAATTTTAACTGAGGGCAAAAACAAACAGATAAGGCGCATGTGCAAGTCGCTAGAACATAGGGTTGTTTATTTAAAAAGAACTCGCATACATAGTACTAGCATTGACAATCAGGAAGTTGGGATTTTTGAGGTGTTAAAAAAATAAAACATGTTGTAACATGAAGTGTTATAACATATATTTGTGGTCTAATTTAAAAACCACACTATGAAAAAATTAATTTTGTACGTAGCCGCTTTGGCTATCACAAGCTTTGGCTCAATGGCACAAACCAACTGGAAGATCGATAACTCGCACTCTAAGCTTGGATTTATGGTAACGCATTTAATGGTAAGCGAAACCGAAGGAAAATTTAAGATCTATGAAGGAACGGTATCTTCTAAAACAGACATTGACTTTACAGATGCAAAGATCGAGTTTAATGCCGATGTGAACTCAATTAATACCGACGACGAGAAACGCGATGGACATTTAAAAAGTGCCGATTTTTTTGATGCCGCAAGTCATCCAAAAATAACTTTTAAGTCGACAAGTATGAAGCCCGGTAAAGTTAAAACCACTTATACTTTAGAAGGCGAACTTACTATGAAAGGTGTAACAAAAAAAATTACTTTAACCGCCATTGGTGCAGGCAAAACTGTAAAAGATCCATGGGGAAACACTAAGTACGCCTTTAAAATACTTGGTAAAGTAAATCGTAAAGATTTTGGTTTGAATTGGAATGCAGCTCTTGAATCGGGCGGTGTTGTTGTGAGCGAAGAAGTAAAGATCGACATAACAGTTGAATTAAATAAAGCACAATAATAAATTTGTATATATTAGAGGCTGATTAATTTCAGCCTCTTTTTTTATGACCTTGGAAAGCAAAATACAACAATCTAAATTTAAAACACCACAGCACAAACTTGGGGTAAATCTACTTTATACAAGCCACCTTATTGGTTACCTTTTGCACCAACAGTTCAAAGATCTTGAAATCACACACCAACAATATAATGTACTTCGAATTTTAAGAGGTCAACATCCAAAACCCTGCAATTTAAAACTCATAAAAGAACGCATTATCGACAGAATGAGTGATGTATCGCGCATAATTGATAAGTTAATAGCTAAAGGATTTGTTGAACGTAAAGAATGTATATCTGATAGACGAAACGTTGATCTTTTGATCACAGATAAAGGATTGAATACACTTGCTTCTCTTGACCATATTGATGAATCTTTTCATGATCTGTTCAAAAACTTGAGTAAAGAAGATATCAAAACCCTTAATAGTTTGCTGGATAAACTTCACGCAGATTCCTAGCTTATTTCCTGCAGATCTCGCAGATAATCGCAGATTTTCTTTCCATATTTGTCATTCTGCGCACTCTTCTTAAAACAATAGCACCTCGCTTGTTAAAAAAGCCCTCTTTTTGTGCAAATTAATCGTTAGGATAGGTTTGCTTAAAATCCTTATAATGTTAACTTTGCAAACCTTATTTTATAGATTATGAAAATTCTGGTCGCAATTAGTAATGTTCCTGATACAACTACTAAAATTCAGTTCACAGATGGTGATAGCAAATTCAACTCTCAAGGAGTAACGTTTGTTATCAATCCGTACGACGAATGGTATGCTTTAGTGCGTGCATTAGAGTTAAAAGAAGCAAATCTTGCCGAAAAAGTTACCTTGATACATGTTGGCTTAGTAGATAGCGAAGCAACTATTCGTAAAGGACTTTCGTTAGGCGCTGACGATGCAGTTCGTATTAATGCAGAAGGTCCCGATGCATTTTTTGTTGCCGAGCAAATTGCCAATTATGCAAAGGCAAACGCTTATGAATTAGTTTTGGTTGGAAAAGAAACCATTAATTATAACGGATCTTCAGTTGGCGCTATCATTGCCGGCTTAATGGATCTTCCATTTATTTCACTTGCAACTAAATTGGATGTAGCAGGAAATAAAACTACCGTTGAACATGATGTGGATGGCGGAGTACAAATTGTTGAATGTGATCTTCCATTAGTTATTAGTTGCGCAAAAGGCATGGCCGAGCAACGTATTCCAAATATGCGCGGTATTATGGCAGCTCGTACAAAACCTTTAACTGTTGTTGAAGCAAGCGGCACTACTCCACTTACGAGTGTAAAATCTTATGCATTAAATCCTGGAAGAACAACTTGCAAAATGATAACAGAAGACAATCTTGACGAACTAGTGAGTTTATTACACACCGAAGCAAAAGTGATCTAATTACGAATTAAAAAATTTGAATTAATATGTCAGTTCTAGTATATACCGAAGTTTCAAAAGGAAGAGTAAAAAAATCTTCTTTAGAATGTGTTAACTACGCCGCAAACATTGCCAAACAAATGGGTGCAAGCGTTACAGCTATTGTAAATAATGCTGAAGCAGCGCACATTGAAGAGTTAGGAAAAGCAGGCGCTAATAAAGTTCTTACTGTAAAAAACGATAAGGTCAATTCTGATTCGGCTTTAATTACAGCTATGGTAGAGCAAGCTGCAAAAGCCGAAGGAAGTAAACTGGTTATTTTTGCCTTTGATATTACAGGCAAAGCTGCCGCTCCACGTTTATCAGCAAAATTAAAAGCAGGATTGGTTGCAGGAGCAATTGACCTTCCTGTGATCAACGGAAACACATTTGAAGTAAAGAAAAATGTATTCTCCGGAAAAGCTAATGCTACTTACGTAATTCATTCCGACATTAAAATAATTTCATTATTACCAAATAGTTTCCCTTTGCAACTTTCGGGAGGCACCGCAACTGCAAATGATCTTACTTTGGATCTTCCTGCATCACGTATTACTGTAAAAGAAACGCGCCCAAATTCAAGTGGCGGAATGATTCCATTACCTGAAGCAGAATTAGTAGTAAGCGCAGGCCGCGGATTAAAAGGTCCTGAGAATTGGAAAATTGTTGAAGATCTTGCAAACTCATTAGGCGCAACTACTGCTTGCTCTCGTCCGGTTGCTGATATGCATTGGCGCCCGCATCACGAACATGTTGGACAAACCGGCGTTGCTATTCGTCCGAATTTATATATTGCCATTGGTATCTCAGGAGCTATTCAACATTTAGCAGGAGTTAACGGAAGCAAAACAATTGTTGTTATCAATAACGATAAAGAAGCGCCATTTTTTAAATCGGCTGATTATGGAATTGTTGGAGATGCATTTAGCATTCTTCCAAAGCTTACCGAAGCCATCAAAAAGTTTAAAGCTCACCAAAATTAATTCGGATTTTTTTCTTAAATTAGACACGTAAAAATGAAAAAAGTGCAGTTAGAGATAGTTGGATTGAGCTACAGCCAAACACAAAGTGGGGCTTATGCCTTGGTTTTGGGAGAAAGTGCCGGCAGTCGACGTTTACCTATCATTATTGGAGGTTTTGAAGCACAGGCCATTGCCATTGAACTCGAAAAAATGAGCCCTAGTCGTCCTTTAACTCACGACCTATTCCGTTCGTTTGCCGAAGTTTTTGATATTAACGTTACCGAAGTTCTTATTTACAATTTAGTGGAAGGTATTTTTTACGCTAAGCTTTTATGTAACGACGGTAGCCGCGATGTGGAAATTGACGCGCGAACTAGCGACGCAATTGCATTAGCTATTCGTTTTAAATGCCCAATTTATACCTACGAATTTATTTTAAAAAGCGCAGGAATTGTGTTGGATGATGAAAGCTCTACCCCACCCGAGCAAGAAGCTGCCGAAACTAAAGCAGAAACCAAATCAAAAGAAGTTACTACCACAGGAGAAAAAGGCGAATACAAAAGTAAAAGCACCGAAGAGTTAAAAGGTCTTTTACAAAACGCCTTAGATGAAGAGAAATACGAATTAGCCTCTAAGATCAGAGACGAACTGAACAACCGCAAAAAGTCGTGAGTCTTGCCGCTGAGATAAAACAAAGCATTAGAGACGTGCCTGACTTTCCTAAGCCGGGTATTATTTTTAAAGATATTACCCCTCTTTTTTACGATCAGCGACTTTGCTCAAAAATAGTTGATGGATTTATAGGGCAAATGACGGTAATTCCCGACGCTATCATAGGAATTGAAAGTAGAGGCTTTCTATTTGGCTTTTTAATGGCAAATAAATTGAACAAACCTTTTGTTTTAATAAGAAAAGCAGGTAAATTGCCGTATAAAAAAATAGGGTTTGAATACGATCTGGAGTACGGAACCTCAAAAATAGAAATACATGAGGACGCACTTCAAAAAGATTGGAATGTGATCATTCACGACGATCTTTTAGCCACAGGAGGAACAGCCGAAGCGGCAGCGCAACTGGTAAAACAAATTGGCGCCAATGTAATAGGTTTTAATTTTGTTGTAGGCCTTGATTTTTTAAACGGAAAAGAAAAATTAATTAAACATTCAAAAAACATAATATGTCTGGTCAATTATTAGATGCACAAGTAGGAATGAGTTTTCAGTTAAGTGAGAACCAAGTGGCGATCGCTGATATGATACGCAAATTCGGAAAAGATCATATCTATCCAAAAATGATGGAATGGGACGAAAGTCAGGAGTTTCCTGTGGAAGTTTTCAAAAAACTTGGTGAGCTTGGGTTAATGGGCGTTTTAGTTCCCACCGAATACGGCGGATCAGGTTTTGGTTATAGCGAATATGTAACAGCCATTACGGAGCTTGGAAGTATTTGTGGTTCTATTGCTTTATCAATGGCTGCACACAATAGTTTGTGTACAGGACACATTTTGCAATTTGGTAACGAAGAGCAAAAGAAAAAATATTTACCAAAATTAGCATCAGCCGAATGGATAGGCGCTTGGGGATTAACCGAAGCCGGAACAGGAAGCGATGCCATGCGCATGAAATGTGTTGCAAAACAAGATGGGGACTACTGGGTATTGAACGGAACAAAAAATTGGATCACACATGGTATTAGCGGAAACGTTGCTGTTGTTTTAGCTCGTACAGGCGAATTATTAGATAGTCACGGCATCACTGCATTTATTGTAGAAAGAACAACACCTGGGTTTAAAGGTGGTAAAAAAGAAAATAAATTAGGAATGCGTGCCAGCGAAACTGCTGAGTTAATATTTGAAAATTGCCGCATACATAAATCTCAAGTACTAGGAAATGTTGGTGATGGATTTGTGCAAGCCATGAAAGTATTAGACGGCGGACGAATTAGTATTGCTGCATTAAGTTTAGGTATTGCTAAAGGTGCTTTAAACGCGAGTATTAAATACGCTAAAGAGCGCGAGCAATTTGGTCAGCCTATTGCAAGCTTCCAAGCCATTGCATTTAAATTAGCCGATATGGCAACAGAGTTTGAAGCTGCTGAACTATTAACCTTTCAGGCCGCTGATATGAAGAACAAGCACAAAAAGATGACCAAAGAAAGTGCTTATGCAAAATATTTCGCTAGTGAAGTAGCTGTTAGAGTAAGTACTGAAGCTGTGCAAATTTTTGGTGGTTATGGTTACACAAAAGATTTCCCTGTAGAGAAATTCTACCGCGATAGTAAACTTTGCACTATTGGCGAAGGAACCAGCGAAATTCAAAAACTGGTTATTGCGAGAGAGTTGTTAAAGGAATAACTTTAAGAGTCCGATTTTATCGGACTTTTTTATTTATTTATGTCGTATTTCTTATAAAACTTACAACCTTTTAGATATTTTTGCGTTAAACACTAAAATGTTTATTCGTATGAAAAGAACACTACTTATTTTTATCTGTTTAAGCTTTCTATCAAAAGGGCAAGTTATTTATAACGCCTACGCAAAGGTTACCAATATATCTGGTTCAACTTTCACTGTTTCCAATTTAACCGAACCTGCTTCCTATTCATTTACAGCCGGAGAACAAATAATTGTAATGCAAATGCAGGATAACATTATTGGCACAAATACTACAAACATTTCAAGTTTCGGAGATATTAGTTCTATACAAAGTGCCGGTTTATGGGAAGTAAAAACTATTTCCTCCATTAATCGATCAGGAGCAACTGCCACTGTCGTATTAACTTCTTCCTTAGTTAACAGCTATAATACTGGTGCAAATTCGTCTTTACAAATTATTTCATTTAAAAATTTAAACACCGCTGCTTTTACTACTTCTGCAAATATTACTTGTACAGCATGGAATGGTAATATTGGCGGTGTTTTAGCCATAGAAGTAGGTACCGATTTAATTTTGCAACATTCCATAAGCTCTAGCACACTTGGCTTTTTAGGCGGCACCGTTTCGATAGACCATAGCGGTGCAACTTGCTCAGCCCCTAGCACAACGGTTTATGCCTTTAACGATAGCCGACTCGGTTATAAAGGCGAAGGTATTTACAAAAATACGGATGTAAATTATGCGAATGCCAGAGGTAAAATTGCAAATGGTGGTGGTGGTGGAAACCATCACAATGGCGGCGGCGGCGGTGGCGGAAACTGGAGCGCCGGAGGCTTAGGCGGAAATGGGTTTAACAACTGCACCACAAATCCAGGTGGTGGCTTAGGCGGTCTTTCCTTATCAACTTACATTCCTTTTAACAGAATTTATATGGGCGGAGGCGGCGGCGGCGGTCAAAGAAATAATACAACTGGCAGTAGAGGCGGAAATGGCGGCGGGATAGTAATTCTTAAAAGTAATAGAATAATAACTGGCACAACTTGTGTTGGTGGTATAAGAATTACTGCAAATGGCGAAACTGCTGCAAGTGGCGGTAACGATGGGCAAGGTGGTGGTGGTGCCGCAGGAACCATCATTCTACAAGTTGGTACATTTTCATTATCTGCAACTTGCCCCTTAACTATTTCAGCAAATGGAGGTAATGGAGGAACAAGCAGCAATGGATCTCCTCATGCCGGCGGCGGTGGCGGCGCTCAAGGTGTTGTTGTGTTTTCTATTGCGCAGCCAACTACTAATATTTTGGTAACTGCAAATAATGGCAC
>JAWXAS010000065.1:0-2857 GCA_034439635.1 Bacteroidota bacterium
GTCATTTACATATTTAATTATTGTTACGATTATTTCATTTTCGTGTACCAATAAAAAAAACTTAATTTATTTTCAGGGGAACTTGGCAAACAGCGAAGCAAATAAAAACTATTCGCCTTTATTACGGTCTGACGATATTTTATCGATAACCGTTATGGGTTTAGATGAACAGGCGGCCAAGCCATTTAACTTACCAAGCAATGGCATAAATCAAGCCATTGGTAGTTACATACAAGGCGCGCCAACGCCTCCCGGATATTTAATAGACGGTGATGGCACCATTGATTTTCCGGTGATAGGCAAAATAAAACTTGTTGGTTTATCGCGCAGTGCTGCCATTGATTTGATTAAAGAACAATTAAAACCGTATTTAAGCAACCCAACAGTGTTAATACATATACTCAATTACAAAATTACCGTGTTGGGCGAAGTAAGAAACCCGGGAACGTTTACCATACCAAACGAGCGCGTTACTTTACCTGAAGCATTAGGAATTGCGGGTGATTTACAGATAACTGCTGTCCGAAAAAATATTTTAGTAATTCGCGAAACCGAAGGCAAGCGCACCGAAACACGGGTAGATTTAACCAGTAAAGATTTATTTTCGTCGCCCGTATTTTACCTCCAACAAAATGATGTAGTGTATGTAGAGCCCAACCGTGCAAAAAGAAACTCGTCGGTAATAAACACGTCTAATGTGAGTTTGGCTATCTCTGTTATTTCTTTATTAATTACAATGGCTGTTTTATTTACCCGATAAGTATTATTATATGGAATTAGAACAATACAATTATTCGGTTGAAGAAACACAAGAAAACAGTTTAAAAGATTTACTGATAAAATACCTTTTTCATTGGAAATGGTTTTTGATAAGCGTTTGCATTGGCCTTGTATTAGGTTTTGTTTATTTGCGCTATCAAACGCCGCAATACGAAGTAAATGCCACCATTTTAATTAAAGATGATAAAAAAGGCGGCATGGCAGATGAACTTTCTGCCTTTGAAGATTTGGGTATTTTAAAAAGCAATAAAAACATTGATAACGAGATTGAAATTTTAAAATCGCGAGCTTTAATGACGCGGGTTGTTACTGAGTTAAAACTGAATATTTCCTACTATTCCTACGGTAGACCAATAGAACACGAACGTTACCATGATACGCCTATTATTGCCAATTATAGTTTAAAAGATTCCAGCTCATCCGAACCACAGGGAAACTGGATATTAGTGCCTGAAACGAATAAACAATTCATTTTAAAAAATGGTGATGATGAAACTGAATTAGGAAGGTATTCCTTTGGTGATGAAATCATTATGCCTTTTGGTAAATTAATTTTTACAACTACAACTTACTTTTCAGAAGCTTACCTACTTGCAAACTTCCGTGTTACTATGGCGCCAATAGAACAGGTAGTAAATCAATACCTGGGTTCTTTAAAAGTAAATCCTGTAAACAAAACATCCAATGCTATTACCATTAGTCTGCGCGATGCCGTAGCTCAAAAGGCAGCAGATGTAGTTGACAACGTTATTAAACAACATAATTTAGATGCCATTGCCGATAAAAACCAAGTAAGCCTAAATACAGCTAATTTTATTAACGAGCGAATCCGTTTTATTACAGATGAACTTTTCACGGTTGAAGGTGAAGCGGAGGATTTTAAAACCAAACATAAGCTAACTGATGTAGAATCAGAAGCGAAGCAGTTTCTAATTTCGAGCAGTGAAAGTGAAATGAGCTTATTAGATGCTACTACTCAGGTACGTATAGCGGAGTTTGTTAACAGCTATTTGCAAAAACACGATTTACCAAGTGATTTAATTCCTGCCAATTTGGGTCTAAACGATGGGTCTTTATCATTACAGATAAACGAGTACAATAAGTTAGTTTTAGAGCGTAGTCGTTTAATTAAAAACTCAGGTGAAAAAAATCCAGTTGTGCAAAATTTAGACAATCAAATTACAGGGCTAAAAGGTTCTGTAAAAGAAAGTTTAAAAAATTTACAAAACACTTTAGAAATAAAAGCCAGAGAAATTGCAAAAAAAGAAAACGAAATTAATAGTAAAATTGGCACTGTTCCAAAATACGAACGCGAATACCGCACCATTCAACGTCAGCAACAAATTAAAGAATCGCTTTACTTGTATTTATTACAAAAGCGTGAAGAGACAAATATTGCTTTAGCTGTTACCGTTGCCAATGCAAAAATAATAGACAAAGCATATAGCAATGGCGAAATGGTTGCCCCTAAAAAACAAATTATTTATTTATCCTCGTTTTTAATTGGTTTATTGTTCCCCATTATTATTTTGTATATTATAGATTTGTTAGACACCAAAGTGCATGGCAAAAAAGATACAGATGCGGTTAAATTGCCATACTTAGGGGATATTCCGTTAGCCAGTAATACAAAAATAAAACTGGTTGTAACAGAAAACGACCGCTCCAATATTGCTGAAGGTTTCCGCTTACTCCGAACCAATGTAGAATTTATTACTGGGAATAATACTGGCCTAAGCAGAACGATTTTTGTAACCTCTACCATTGGCAAAGAAGGTAAATCCTTTATTGCTTTAAATTTGGCAGCGTCATTTGCTCTTTCAGGCAAACGTGTTTTATTAATTGGCACCGATTTACGTGCTCCAAAAATTTTACATTATTTAAACCTGCAAGATTGCAAAGGTGTAACCAATTTTGTTTCTGATCGCGATCTTAAATTAGACGATATTATTTTTAAAGCCCCAAATTTTCAAGATTTCGATATTTTGGTGTCTGGCCCTATTCCACCTAATCCGGGAGAATTATTAATGCACCCACGTGTTAAAGAATTGTTTGATTATGCAAAATCTAAATACGA
>JAWXAS010000066.1:0-10442 GCA_034439635.1 Bacteroidota bacterium
GTGACTTTTATGAATATGTTCACTCATAAAACAAAGTTAGCCCTTTACTTTTATTATCCGACTACCGAAGCAGAGCTTCGGAGTATTCTCTGAATAAAGAAACGGCCCTTCCTATTAGTTTCAGCAACCAATTTATCTTTTGGATTTACAAAATAATCTATAGTTGATGATAACCCCATTCTTTAAAACCTAATACCTAAAACGCAAACATCATCCACTTGCTCATGTTGCCCCATCCAATTTGCAAACTCTTGTTCAAGTTTGCGTTTCTGAACAAGGGCAGTATCTTCGCTTATGCTAACTAAAAATTCCTTTAATCTTTTGCTTGAATATTTTTTTCCTTTTTCTCCACCAAACTGATCGGTAAAACCATCTGTATATGTAAAAAGAACGTCATCCTCTTGTAGAGCAAAACGGATCTCTTCAAAATCTTTATCGCCAGTTCGCATGCCGCCTAATGAATGCTTGCTCCCTTTAAACTCCTTCATTTGTTTATCTCTCAATAATATTACAGGCCGTTTTGCGCTTGTGATGATACACTCTTTCTTAAGCTTATTAACTTTTATCAGCGAAAGATCCATTCCGTCCTGAACGCCTTGAAGTCTTTGTTTATCCTGTTTTAATGTTGAATTCAAAAGCTGATCTAAGTTCAATAATATCTTTCCGGGCTCATAAACCCTATTATCAATTACAATTTGGTTCAATAAATTACTACCAATTACGGTCATAAATGCGCCTGGAACCCCATGCCCTGTGCAATCGCCTCAAATAATAATATATTCATCATTACTAATTTCATGAAACCAATAAAAGTCCCCACTTACAATGTCTTTTGGTAAATAATGAATAAATGCAAGAGGAATTGATCTTTGAATAGTTTCTTCGCTAGGCAAAACGGCATATTGAATTCGTTTGGCGTAATTAATACTATCTCTTACATCATGATTTTTTGTTTCAAGCTCTTTACTTTTGGATTCCAGAAGTAGGCTCTGTTGTTTAATATGTTCTTCTGCATCACTACGAGTTTTAATAAACTGCCAAACAATGATGATGTTTAAGAATAATGGTACCAAAACCTCAATTGGAGATCCTTGGTATTGTTGAGAAGCCGAAATGACCAAGTTTTTTGATAATGCCACAGCGGTGCCTGATATAATATTCACAATCAAAAAAATGATAATGCCCCACTTTCGGCCAAAAAGAAAAAAGGCAAATAAAACAAAGGTCATAATCCATAAACCGGAAGTAATGTCGGGCCTATGTTGTTGAATAATACTTTCTCCATTTGAAACAATTGTTTGCTGAATAACATACCACAATGAGGCTGCCTTTACACTTTGTTTATACTTGAGTATAAAGGGAATGATTAATAAAGCAATTACTGCAAACGTAAGTACAGCTGCATGGTAGGTATATCCCCTTACGATAGCAGAAATATAAAAAGACGTACCAAGGATCCAAAAAGAAATTGAGTAATTATATAACAACTCGATCTTGGATCTTTCAAAAACATCATCTGTTTTTGCAAGATAATCGCCTATGAACCACTGTTTGAGCTTATTCATTAGTTTGAGAGGTTAAAACTAACAATTATCCTCATTAATTCAATCCTTTTATTGGTTATTTCGGGCTCAATCTATTAAAACATTCTTATATTTAACTTTCAGTGAATCTGTGAATATTAACAATACAATAAAGTGGTTTTTGCTAATTGGTAAACTAGAAGGTTATAGTTATTTAATTCTTTTAGGAATTGCCATGCCCTTAAAATATGGCTTTGATCTACCCCAGTTAATTAGACCGCTTGGAACTTTGCATGGGGTTTTATTTGTGGCGTTTATGATCTTATTAGCAATGCTTTTTTTTAAGCAACGATTCACTTTTAAAACATGCGCCTTTGCATTTTTTCTATCGCTTATACCTTTTGGTACATTTTATTTAAAGCGCCTTGTTGTATCAACCAAATAGGTTCATTTAATAGGGATATTTAGCCCTCCATATGCTCAAAAATACACCTTTTAAAATCACAATTTATTGATTACTTTTCACTTCTATTAAGCAAACTATTTTATGAATAAACTAGCTAATTATGCCTGTGGACAATGGGTTTCGGGTGCAGATCAAGGAACAGAATTATTTAACGCTATTAATGGTGATTTAATTGGAACAGCTTCAAGTAAAGGACTTGATTTTGGAAAGATGTTGGAATACGCCCGTTCTGTGGGTGGACCAAAACTTCGAAAAATGACCTTTCATGAGCGCGGAATGATGTTGAAAGCACTTGCAACTCATCTGTTAAGTAAAAAAGATCTTTTCTATAAAATAAGCTGGGCAACCGGCGCTACCAAAATTGATAGTTGGGTAGATATTGAAGGTGGCATTGGTAATTTATTTACGTATGCTTCTCTTCGTCGTCAATTTCCAAACGAAACATTTTGCTACGAAGGCGAAACTACACGCTTATCAAAAAATAATACATTTATCGGTCACCACATTTGTGTACCAAAAGAAGGTGTGGCCATTCATATCAACGCATTTAATTTTCCTGTTTGGGGAATGCTTGAAAAAATTGCAGTGAATTGGTTTGCTGGTGTTCCGGCAATTGTAAAGCCTGCTACACTTACTTGTTTTTTAACTGAAGCTGTTGTAAAAGAAATTATAGCTAGTAAAATTGTGCCCGAAGGTGCATTGCAATTAATATGTGGGAGCGCTAATGGAATTTTAGATCATGTAGAGAGTCAAGACGTGGTAACTTTTACCGGATCTGCTTCTACAGGTAGAATGTTGAAATCGCATCCACGTATTCTCCAAGAATCGGTTCATTTTAATATGGAAGCTGATTCGTTGAATTGCTGTGTGCTTGGAAGTGACGTTACTCCATACAAACCCGAGTTTGATATTTTTATAAAAGAGATCGCTCGCGAGATCACAACAAAAGCTGGACAAAAATGTACCGCTATTCGTCGCATCATTGTTCCCGAAAAATTTGTGGAGGATGTTCATATTGCTTTAGGAAAACGTTTAGCACAAACTATTATTGGTGATCCAAATGTGGAAGGTGTAAAAATGGGTTCGCTAGCAGGTAGGTCACAACTTATTGAAGTGCGAGAAAAAGTTGAGCTATTAAGTAAGACACAAAGAATAATTATTGGCGATTTTGAAAAATTTGAAGTTAAAGGTGCTGATAAAACAAAAGGTTGTTTTATGCCTCCAATTATTTTCTTGAATGATAATCCATTTGTAAATACCGATTGTCATAATGTGGAAGCGTTTGGTCCTGTTAGTACCATTATGCCTTATAAAAACACAGATGAGGCCATTGAACTAAGCAAATTAGGAAAAGGAAGTTTGGTAAGTTCAATTATTACGGCAAATGATTCCGTTGCGAAACAATATGTTATTGGTGCAGCATCGATGCATGGAAGGATTTTAATTTTGAATAGTGATTGTGCTAAAGAAAGTACAGGTCATGGTTCGCCAATGCCAATGTTAGTTCACGGTGGCCCAGGAAGAGCCGGCGGCGGAGAAGAAATGGGCGGCAAGCGTGGCGTATTTCATTATTTACAGCGTACAGCTTTACAAGGCTCCCCTACTACCATCACAAACATTTTAAATAATTACCAATACGGTGCAAAACATAAAATAAAAAACATTCATCCTTTTCGTCAGTATTTTGAAGATCTTGAAGTAAGCGAAACACTTATTACGCCTACACATACAGTAACGGAAGATGATATTTCAAATTTTGCCGAGTTAAGTGGCGATAGATTTTATGCTCATTTACAACCCGATTCATTAGAAGGTACAATTTTTAAACGCACTGTAGCTCACGGTTATTTTATTTTATCTCGTGCAGCAGGATTATTTGTTGATCCGCCAAAAGGCCCTGTATTATTAAATTACGGAATTGATGAATGCAGATTCACAAAACCTATTTATCCGGGCATGACCATTGGTGTAAGATTTACCTGCAAAGAAAAAATTGAGAACGACAAACCACTTGTGGCAACAAATGGTAAAGATGTAAAAGTGGGAATTGTAAAATGGTTGGTTGACATTTACGATGCCAGCGAACAAAGTGTGCGCGATCAATTGGGCGTTGAGGGTACAACAGGAGAGACTGTTGGGATTGCAACCATATTAACAATGGTGCAAAAGAAGAAGCAATAGATCTTTTTTTGTAGAATTTTTTAATTTACTTTTTGAGTGATGATATATCTTTTTAATAGAAAAATTCTTTTTTTACAACTCCTTTTTTTGTTTACACGAATTGAGCTGTTTTCGCAAAAGAATGACCGAGATAGTTTAATGGCACTTCTGCGATCAGATAAAATGGCAGATACTACCAAAGGGATGATCTATAACACAATTGCGAAGGATTTTGCTCCTAATTTTCCGGATAGCGTAATTTTTTATGCAAAAAAGGGAGCTCCAGTTATTAAAACCAACAAGAAGTGGAAATCAAATTTAATTAATACAATTGGCGTAGGTTATTTCTATAAAAGTAATTTCGATAGTGCTTTACATTACTATTTAATTGCTCTTAAATTAAGGGAGGAAGACCGCAATGAAAAGTTGATTGTTTCTTCGTATAACAATCTGGCAGTGATATACCAAATAAAAGGTGATGAAAAACAAGCACTTGAATACTACTTTAAAACGCTTCGGTTCAGAGAAAGAGCAAAGGATGAAGAGGGGATTGCAAAAGTTTGCGAGAATATTGCAAATTTGTATTTGGAGCAGAACGAACTTAGAAAAGCTTTAAGCTACCAGGAAAGAACTAGGAAAATTAGAGAAAAGAATAGAGACACGGTTTATCTTGCATCTTTGTATCTTAACATTGCAAATTCGTATGATTTACTACAAATGTTTGACAGTGTTCACTATTATCTATCCATAAGTATCCCCGTTTTAATAAAGTACGATCAGATAAATTATCTTGGTCAGGCTTACACTACCATGGGCATTTATTATTCGCGAAGAAAGAATGATCAATTAGCGCTTAATTATTTTATAAAAAGTAAGGAATGTTACGCAAAAATTGGCGACGAAGTAAGCGTAATGAGTGCCTTAGTTAATGCCGGAATTGCAAAAGTAAATTTGAATAGTTTTAAAGATGGCCTTGATGATTGCAAAGCGGCGTTGCCATTACTAGAGGAAGTGAATTACCATGAGAAACTCAGATATTGCTATTACTGTCTCTACAAAGCACTGAGAGGCTTGAAAAGAGATAAAGAGGCCTTATTGTATCATGAAAAATATGTTGTTTTGAAAGATACTCTGTTAAACCAGGAACGAACCAAAGAATTAACGCGGATTGAATTGGATCATGAGTATACAGCAAAAACAGAGATAAACGAATTAAAACATCAAAAGGATATTGAAGTTCGAGAACAAGAGAAAAAGAATCAACAATTATTAATCTATTTTATTGCATTTGGCTTTGCTGTTGCCGTTTTTCTTGTGTTTTTTATTATTAACCGTTTAAAACTATCTAGGAAGCAAAGCAAAATCATTGAACAACAAAAACATTTGGTAGAAGAAAAACAAAAAGAGATCATTGATTCCATCAACTACGCCAAAAGAATTCAAACCACCCTACTCGCTCATGCCGATTTTGTAAATGAAAATATCCCAAGTAATTTTGTTCTATTTAGACCAAAAGATATTGTTAGCGGTGATTTTTATTGGGCAGCAAAAAAAGACCATTTATTTTATTTGGCTGCTTGCGATAGCACAGGGCATGGTGTTCCGGGAGCCTTTATGAGTTTATTAAACATAGGTTTTTTAACCGAGGCAATTAACGAAAAAAGCATTCTTGAGCCAAATCAAGTGTTCAACTATGTTAGAGATCGATTAATTAGTACTATAAGCAAGGAAGGGCAGCAAGATGGTTTTGATGGAATTTTATTATGCATTGACCAAAAAAATAACAAACTCACCTACTCGGCTGCCAATAACGCCCCTATCATTATAAGTAATGGAGAGATTGTAACTCTTGAGACAGATAAAATGCCTGTTGGAAAAGGTATTAGTGAATCATCATTCCGTTTGTTTAATATTACACTAACAGCAAACGACAGTTTATACATTTATACCGACGGTTACGCAGATCAATTTGGTGGCCCTAAAGGAAAGAAATTTCTTTACAAGAAAATGAATCAACTAATTGCCTCACTATCTTTATTACCACTTGAAGAACAAAAAGCTAAATTGGAAATAGCTTTTGATAAATGGAAAGGTGATTTGGAACAAGTGGATGATGTGTTGGTTATTGGAATTAAGATCTGATATGTTTCGTCATAAAAAATATATTGTAATAATTGTTTTCCTTTGGAACATTTCCTTTTCTCAAAATATTGATTCGCTTAAAAATCAATTAAAGGTTACTAAAGACAGTACTTTACTCAAAACGTATTTGGCAGTTGGTAATTATTTCTATAATAAGGGACAACTTGATACGTCGCTAGCGTATTTTAAAACTGGCTATACAAAGGCAACTGAACTACAAAAGATAAAGTTCATTTGTGATTTTTTATTGCGCCTAGGACTTTTAGAACGTGAAAAAGGTGTTTACAATAAATCGTCAGAATATTATTATAAAGCGTTGGAGATAGCTGAACAAAATAATTTCAAAAAACAAAAAGCAAGTATTTACAATGGCATAGCTATTTTGGCCGCTATTCAAAAAGATCAGGAAAAAGCTATTGAATTTTACAAAAAGAGCCTTGACGTTTATAAAGAGATCGGCTTTTTAGCCGGGCAAGGCGCCGTATATAACAATATTGGTCTTTCCTATTTAGATAGACAAAACAATATAGCAGCTCAAAAATATTTCTTTAAGGCTTTAGAGATAAGTAAAAAAATGCAAGATGATTTTAATATTGCTGTTAACAGCGAAAATATTGGATTAACGTATCAGGAAATGAAGAACGACAACTTGGCGCTCATTTATTATGCAAAGGCTATATCAATTTGGTATTTGCGCGAAGACGAGAACAGTATTCCTATAACACTCGGGTATATGGCAAAAACATACATTCGTCAAAAAAAATGGCCAATGGCCATTGATACATTAAAAAAAGCATTAGGATTTGCAAAAAAGGTAAACTCTATTGCCTCACAACGAGATATTACTCTTCGCCTATCGGAAGCTTATGAAGGAAACAAGGATGTGGTGAATTCGTTTAAATATTTCAAGTTGGGTAGAGCGCTTGAAGATAGTATTCACAATGGCGATAAAACAAAGGAAATAACTGAGATCCAATTGAATTATACCTTTAATAAAATTAAGGTGAGAGACTCCATTAAGCATGAATTGGAAGTGCGAACAAAAGAAACTCAATTACGATCCGAAAAAAATTATAAATACATAATAAGTAGTGTTTTAGTGCTCATCCTTGTTTTGCTCTTCTTCGTATTCAAAAATTACAAAGAAAAAAAGAAGGCTAACGAAGTTGTTACCTTTCAAAAAGACCTTGTTGAGAAAAAGCAAAAAGAGATATTGGATTCGATCACCTATGCTCGAAGGATCCAAACAGCTTTATTAACTCAAGACGATGTGATAAATACATACATCAAAGATCATTTCCGTTTTTTTAAACCTAAGGATATTGTAAGTGGAGATTTCTATTGGGTTGCAAAAAAAGGTAACCTACTCTACTTTGCGGTTTGCGATAGCACAGGACACGGTGTTCCGGGAGCCTTTATGAGCTTATTAAATATTAATTTCCTGAACAAAGCTATTAACGAGAAGAACATTACAAAACCAAACGAGATCTTCAATTATGTAAGAGTTGAATTGATCAATAGCATAAGTAAAGAAGGTCAGCAAGACGGATTTGATGGTATTTTACTTTGTATCGATACAGTTTCAAAAGAGATCACCTACTCTGCCGCTAATAATAAACCGCTTCTTGTTTCTGGTTCGGAAATGAAACAATTGGAAACTGATAAGACGCCTGTTGGTAAAAGTATAAAAGAAAGTGACTTTAGGCTATTTAATTTATCTATGAACTCCTCCGAAACTTTATACCTTTATACGGATGGATATGCCGATCAGTTTGGAGGCCCAAGAGGAAAGAAATTCAAACTCAACGAACTTAATAAATTATTACTTTCAATAACTCATCTATCAATGCAAGAACAAAAGCAAAAGCTTAAAGAACATTTTGACCTTTGGAAAGGTGATCTTGAACAGGTGGATGATGTTTTGCTTTTTGGAATAAAGGTCTAAATGAGATATCCCTTAATTTATATAATTCTAATAATGAACCTGTGCTTAAATGCCCAGGTAAAAGAAACTCCCTTTATCGACACTTTAAAAGCCTTTATAGCAAAGGCACCCGATGATTCAAACAAGGTAAATGCTATTTATAAGTTAGGCACACAATACGATCTTTTTAAATCTAAACAGCATATTGAGTATTTTATAACGGCACTTAACCTTGCTAAAAAGATTGGATACACCAAAAATCTAAATAAGATCTATAACTCATTAGTTACACATCTTTTTTACAAAGACATGTACGATGTAGCGATGACTTATGGTATTGAGCAATTAGAGTTCTTAAATAAATTCGGTTCTGAAAAAGAAAAACATGTTTTATATATGATGCTTGGAAATCTTAGCACCAAACAAAAGAAATTTGATGACGCTGAAAAATATTATGGTTTGGTTTTAAACTACAACAAAAATTCAAAAGATGAAGTTGCTATAGCCCGTACTTTGATGAATATTGTTCTATTAAAAATGGAACAAGAACAATTGGATACTGCTATCATTTACGCTTACAGAGCCGTAGAGTTATTCAAAAGAAACAATCAACAATCGTTTGCAGGCAATATGACGCTAGGAATTGCCGAAATACTTCTTAGCCAAAAAAAATATGAAGCCGCAGAGCAAAAAGCCCTTGAATCTAATTTGATCTATAAAAATATTGATCTCGATCATGGTATTTGCAATACCAATTATGTTCTTGGTATGATAAATAGTGCACAAAAAAAACCGCTTAAGGCAATCGAAAATTTTAGCTTGGCTCTTAGATATGCAGATACCCTAAACCTTTTGGTGATGAAGCGCGATTGTTATAAAATGCTGGCCACTCAATTTGCCACACTTAATGATCATAGGCAAGCCTATTTTAACCAATTGAATTATCAAAATTACGACGACTCTCTAAATATTGAATCTCAAAAAGGAAAGATGCTGGAAGTGGAAGTTAAATACGATATATCTAAGAAAGAAAATTTGTTATTAGAACAAAAAGTTGAAATAGAATCAAAAAATAAACAGCGCAATCTTTTACTCATAGGAATATCTGCAATTGTGCTTCTTCTTTTGATCTCTTTTAGAGCATACAAACAAAAAAAGAACTCGGCTGAAATAATCGCCAAACAAAAAGAAATAGTGGAGGATAAACAAAAAGAGATCCTTGATTCCATTAATTACGCTAAACGTATACAAAGCGCCATTTTAGCTCGTGAAGAAGATATTAAAAAACATTTTCCGGAAAGTTTTCTTTTGTATCGCCCCAAAGATATTATTGCCGGTGATTTTTACTTTTTTGAAGTTACTGATACTCATATTTTTTACGCTGCTGCCGATTGTACGGGCCACGGTGTACCCGGAGCACTAATGAGTGTTGTTTGTTCGAATTCATTAACGCGTTGCGTAAAAGAGTTTGGATTAAAAAAACCGGGAGAGATACTTGACAAAACACGAGAGCTTGTTGTAGAAACACTTAAAAAAAGTGGTGAAGAAGTAAAGGATGGTATGGACATTAGTTTATTGGCCGTTTCTCGAAAGAATTTGTATGATGCACAGTGGGCCGGAGCAAATAATCCCTTATGGTATATAAAAAGCAATGAGTTAATAGAAATAAAAGGTGATAAACAACCGATTGGATTATTCGATGGTGCAAAACCGTTTACCTCTCACCTACTCTCTTTTGCAAAAGGAGATATGATATTTCTATTTACCGATGGTTACGCCGATCAGTTTGGCGGGCCTAAAGCAAAAAAATTCAAGTACAAGCAATTTAAGGAGGTTTTAACTTCTATATCTTCAAATGATGCACCCAATCAAGTAAGTGTACTGGAAGAGAAGTTTAATGCTTGGAAAGGGAACTTAGAGCAAGTTGATGACGTTTGCATCATAGGCATTAGGCTATGATTTGCAAAGTAACCACTGAAACAAGCTATGCTTCGTCTCTGATAGATGACGTTTGTGGTATTAGGATTTGCATTTAGCTTTTATTGTCTTTAAACTGACAAAAGTCATGATTAATTAATCGCCCCTCAAAAACTCTGTAAGCCTTGTTATTATTGAGTTTGTTTAAAAATAGTGCGATAAAAATCTCTCGAAAAAAGTAAAAAGGATTAAAAAAGCGGCAGATGTTTTTAAGTGTAAATTAAACCGCAATGCTGCGCCCGGGATAGAA
>JAWXAS010000067.1:0-9053 GCA_034439635.1 Bacteroidota bacterium
ACACTGAATGCATCAAAAGCTAAAGGGCAAGTATACGTAGTAACCAGCGGTGTAAACGTTAATGGATTTTGTATGCTGTTATATCTATCTGCTAAAAGTGCGGCCACGGCTGCAAAATTAATCCCATAACCCGACGTGTCAATGTTCATGATATAATTGTCTGCATCACCGGCTGATGGAAAACGGATCACCCGTGGTTTCAAATTCTTAACATTATCTGTACACACAATATCTGTACATGTATTATAAAAATTTACAAATGACAAACCATGATGCTCAGCATTTATTACTTTCATATTCGATAGGTTCATTTGTATGCTTTGCCCTATGCTTGATAGAACAAGAATAACAAACATTATGATCAGGTAGGCTTTGCGTGGGTTGATAGTATTCATTGGATTTATTTTATACTATCAAACCTAAGCCAAACTTATGGGATTTCCTTGGGGGAATTAGGTAAAGGGGCGATCGCTTTAGGAAAAGGCACCATCCGTTTAGGCAAAAAAGGCCGGATTATTGGGAATTTCTTACTAGCGTGGTAATACGAATAATGGTGCCGGATTTTTGTTGAGAAGAAAGATCTATTACTTCCAAGGCGGTGCCAGGCAATAATTTCAAACGATTCTCCACATTTGAAAAGCCGATCGATCGATGCTTCTTTGTACTGTTTAATTGCGACTGCTTAATTCCTACTCCATTATCTTCAATCTCTATTTGTATCTGCTCCCTTTTTTGATCAATTCTTAATATGATAAGTCCTTTTTGTTCCATTTGATTAAAAGCATGCAAAATACTATTCTCAACAAATGGCTGTATGATCATGTTTGGGATAAAAAGTAACGATGGGTCTATAGTGTTAATGCAACTTATTTTAAAATCAAACTTTCCTTCAAATCGCATTTGCTCTAACTGCAAATAATACTCTATTCGTTTGAGTTCTTTAGATAATAAAATGTATCGTTGATCGGCGTGATCAATTGTTAATCTTATTAATTGCGCAAACTTAGCAAGATATTCGCTGCTGTTACGGGTATCATTATCATTAATAAAACTTTGAATAGAATTAAGTGCATTGAAAATAAAATGTGGATTAATGGATGCCATCAGTGCTTCGTAACGAAGTTCATTTAACTGATTCGCATAATTTAATTTTCTTGTATTCTTTCTATTATTTAAAAAAATAATGAGGCAAAATACCATCCCGATGAGGAGTGCTATAATTATTTTAAACCATTTCGTTTCCCAAAAATATGGTTCGGGAACAACTATTATATGAATTGGCTTGCTCCAATTTATATGATCATTGGATCCTCTAAAACTAATACTTGCAGTTGGAAGTGGTAGATTATTGAAATTAATACTGCTTCCTTCTATCTGAACCCAATCTTGTGAATTGATCTTGTACTGATAAACTATATCATCAGTATGCAGCAGATCTGCGCTGCTTAAATAAATGGTAAGATTACGTTCGTGTAATCCTAAATATAAGATATCCCTAATTGCAGAGTTTTTGTTATTCACGGATATATTAGATATCCTGATTTTTTTTTCAGCAACAAATTCTTTATCGAAATAAGTAAGGTTCAAAATACTTACCCCGGATGTTGTTCCAATAATGATAGAGTTATAGTCTTGATTATAACACATCGAATTGATCTGCTTAGAAATAATACCATCAAATACATTTAAATGGATGATGCCTGTGTCGTTCAAACAAAATAAACCTTCAGGAGCAGCAAACCACAGTCGCCGTTTTTTATCTTCCAGCGCAGTTCTAACATTTGTGAATTTTCTTCCATAATAATCTTCATTGTAGGTCCACTTTTCATTTGCATACTCTACCAAGCCAAACTCTGTACAAAAAATAAGGACTCCGTTTTGCCTTTGAATGATATCATAGATCTCTCCGTCGAGGCCGGCCTCCCCGTGTTTTCGCAATTTTCCATTTACATAAGAACCTACTCCATGGGAAGTGCCTATCCATAATGTTCCATCCTTTGCATAAAACAAACGGTTTGTTTTTACACCTCTTTTGTTGTTCTTAAAAAGTTCAACGCTGTCCTTTAACCGAAGAGTATTTCTGTTACTTATTTCGTGGATGAATAAACTTCTTCCCCAAGCTCCAAATACAACCTTATCATCAAAAATATTGCTTACTGCACTGGCAATAAAAAACGTGCTGTTCTCGTCCTTATAATTTACCTCGCCATAACTTGAGATGACCTTGCCACTAGCCGAATTATTTCCTACAAACACGTAATTATACTTACTCATTGCCACATCAAAAATATAAGTGCTTTCGCTTTTGGAGAAGAATTTAAACTGCTCACCTTTACTCGATTTAAGATCAAATTGCTTTAATCCAAAATTGGTACATACAAATATCTCACCGTTCTTACCATTGATAACTCTATTCACGTATGCGGGAGACCCGAAGTTATCCATCAAATTCTCAAGAAAAGTATTATAGAAATAATAAACACCATTATTAAGTGTGCTCACCCAAATATTATTTTTACTGTCTTTAAAAATCGAAGTGATCAAGAGGCGATTTATACCAAGAATTGAATCCAAATTAATGCATTGTCTTAACGGAGTTACAATATAATTATGGTCGGAGATAAGTGACGAACACCATATATTACCATGTTTATCAATGCAAAGGCCCCTAATGGCAAATTCTGTCGCCGAAACTTTGATGGAATCCACTACCTTTAAATTTACCACTTTGTAAACAACATTTGTTCCACCTAAGTAAAATTCATTATCAGAAACCGCATGGAAACTATACACGTTTCTTCCAAGGCCTTTCACATTCAGCTTTACAAGCGCTGTATCCTTTAATTTATAAACAGAAGATCCTTTAAGAACAAAGCAATTATTTTTATCGCCACAAAAAGCATCTGTTATTCCCCTAATGATCGTTCTCTTCCTTATTTTTGAAGTATCGTGATATATAATAAGATGTACGCCTCTATTGATAGCGATCAGATTTTTCCCAACAATACATAATCTCTCACCTATGTAGTCCTTTGAAGTGTCCGATACAATCTCTTTTACCTTTCCATTGTCAATTCTAAAGATCCCTTTTCGTTTGCTGAATGCCCATATAGTATTGTTACTTTCAGTTATGGAAGTAATAAGACTCCCGCTTAAACCGGTTGCATTATTGTAATGTTCTTTGAAGTTACCTGCAAAACAGTCCAGTCCATTGTCGGTTCCAAACCACATTTTCCCATTCCTATCTTCTAAAATAGAAAAAACGGAACTGCTTGACAGGCCATCTTTAACCGATAAGTTTTTGTAAACTCCGAATTGTGATCTTAAACAAGAAAATAAAATTGTAAAGCTAATGGCGAGTATTATATTCCTATTTGCCAATGCTGATCGAATAATTTTTCATGAAATCAAGAAAAGGTGCGTGATTGTTTTTAGAGATCTCGTGCCTGCTGCCATCTATCATGAGCACATACCCACCATCTGTGCGGTTGTATTCTTTTACGTGTTGTGCATTAATCATGCACGATTTATGTATCCTGAAAAATAACTCCGACGGCAAACTTCTTTCAAAATCTTTTAGCGTTTTTGATACCAATAATTCTTTCCCATCTGTAAATAGCACTTTGGTGTAATTATCCTCTCCTTTCAAAATCAAAACTCTATCAATTTCAGAATAATAAATTCCCGAGGAAGTAGATAGCGCTATTTTTTTTTGTGTGCTTGGTATTGTTTCCGCTTTAATATCCTTTGTAAGAGAGTAATTCTTTATTATTTTATTTACCGCCGCCTGAAGGTCAGAAATAACAATAGGTTTTACCAAATAATCTAATACGCCCACTCTTAAGGCATCAATGCCAAAATCACTGTGGGCTGAAACAATTACGGATACAAAACTTCTAACATCAAACGACCGCAGAAACTCTATCCCATTCATCTCCGGCATATGAATATCAACAAACACAACTTCCGGATCCTGTTCAACTATTATCCTACGTGCCGTTATTGCCGAACTAGCTTCGCCTATAACTTCAAGTTCAGGAAAATACTTCTCTATTAAAAGCTTGAGATTTTTTCTTGCTTTTTCTTCGTCATCAATAATAATCGTCTTGAATTTTTTTGAAATCATTTGATCAATTTTTATCAAATCTGAGCATTTAATTCTCGTTATATATCACCTCTAACAAGGTTTGCCCAACGGCTTCCAATGTGTTCTTATCGATGTTTTTTATATCATCGCTGTTCTTGTGATGATGTTCAAAGAAACTATTTTTATACGCATCGTAATGCAAAATATCAATTGTTGGTATTTGTGCGATCTTATTTATGAATGTGTGGTCGTCGGTCATCTCTCCTGTTTCTTCTTCAATAAAATAATTGGAAGCACCACTGATTTTTGCTGCTTTCCAAACTTTAGTTACAACATCGTTCGCATAAAATGTAGAAATTTCTTCCTTAGGAAAACGCGCATCTTTTGCTCCTACCATGTCTAATAAAATTCCAAAGTTTGCAGTGTATCCAGGTATATGTGGATTCTTGCTCCAGTGTTGGGAGCCTAAACACCAGGTATCGGGCATTCCGCCATTGTCACCGTAATCTTCCAAATCAAACAGTACAATATCAATTCCAATATTAGGGCTTTTTGTTTGAATGATGCGAGCTACTTCAATTAATACTCCTGCGCCACTGGCCCCATCATTTACGCCAGGACAAGGATTTGCTCTCAATTTAGGATCTGTTTCCTTTTCGCTAAAAGGGCGACTATCGTAATGCGCACAAAGCAATATTCTTTTTTTATTTTGAGGGTCAAAAGACGCGATCACATTTTTTAGCAGCCATTTTTTTCCATCGTAAGTTGTTGCGCTTGCTGCTTGAACTAATACTTGCGCTCCATACTTTTTAAATTGGCTTTCGTAGTAGGCCACAACATTATCATGGGCTTTAGTTCCGGGCGTGCGCGGACCAAGATCAGCCTGATACTTTACAAATTTAAAAGCGCTATCGCCATTAAAATCGGGAGGAACAACCCGAGTTTTTGTTTCTACTTTTGGTTGATTAACATTGCCTGGCGCTGTAATTACTTCATCAACGGTCTTCTCAGGTCCGCACGAAAAAAGCAAAATTGAAAATATTATATATTTTGGGAACTGCTTCTTCATTCAACATTTATAATTCATAATTAAATAGACCAAGTACTTCCTTCTTTTCCGTCTTTTATTTTTACACCAGCTGCCACAAGCTTATTACGTAACTCATCGCTTAGTTGAAAATTTTTATCAGCTTTAGCTTTAACACGCATGTCTAACAGAACATCTACCACATTATGCAATATGGTAGCAGCTTCTCCATTATCTTCTTCAAATTTAACACCGCAAATGTCAACTAAAAAAATTTGAAACATCACATGCAACAGATCAATGTCGGCTCGTGTTAATGATGATTTACCATCATTGGTAGAATTAATTATTCTTGCCGCATCAAACAAATGAGCCATCAGCACCGATGTATTTAAGTCATCGTTCATGGCATCATAACATTCTTTTTGCAAAGCTGCAATATCTTCTGTTGATTTATCGGATGCTTTTAAAGTGCGCAATGTTTTGTATGCTTCATGTAAACGATCAAACGCTGTTTCGGCAGCATTCAAAGCGTCGTTACTAAAGTCCAAGGTGCTGCGGTAATGTGTTTGCAACATAAAAAAACGCACAACCATTGGGCTATATCCCTTAGTAAGTAAGTGATGAATTCCGCTGAACAATTCGCGAGGTAAAAAACTATTCCCTAAACTCTTGCTCATTTTTTGCCCGTTAACCGTAAGCATATTTGTGTGCATCCAGTAATTAGCAGGTTGTTTTCCGCAATACGCAAGATTCTGCGCAATTTCATTTGTATGATGTGTTGGTGCCAGATCCATTCCGGCACCGTGTATATCAAAATTCTCACCCAAATATTTTGTACTCATAGCGCTGCACTCAATATGCCATCCGGGGAAACCTTGGCCCCAAGCACTACGCCACTGCATCAAATGCTCTGGTTTTGCTTTTATCCAAAGTGCAAAATCTAATCTTCCTCGTTTTTCATCTTGTCCATCCAAGTCGCGTGTGCCTTCTAATAGATCTTCTAATTTTCTACCTGTAAGTGCTGTGTAATTATGTTCTTTCGCAAATTTCTCTACGTTAAAATAAATAGTGCCGTTTGATTCGTAAGCGTATCCTTTTTTAATAATTGTTTCTGCAATTTCTTGTTGTTCGATAATATGGCCTGTAGCACTTGGTTCAATACTTGGAGGCAAATTATTGAACTGGCGCATTACTTCACGAAAATCCACGGTGTATGCTTGTACAATTTCCATGGGCTCCAATTGTTGCAATTTTGCTCTCTTACTAATTTTATCCTCACCAACATCACCATCTCCTTCCAAGTGTCCGGCATCGGTAATGTTTCTTACATAACGAACTTTATATCCGCAGTGCAATAAATAACGATACACAAGATCAAAAGAAATAAATGTGCGGCAATTTCCTAAATGCACATCACTGTAAACTGTTGGTCCACATACATACATTCCAACGTATGGTGGGTTAATGGCTTTAAACTCTTCTTTTTTACGAGTTAATGTATTATATAAAAAAAGCGGTTGCATAGGATTGTAAATATACAATAAACCCAGAAAATGCCATAGCAATTCTATTCCGAATCAAAACCACTTCAAAATCTGAAGCTTCGCAACTTTTGCTCGTTCACCATAGTAAGGACTATGTTTCATTCGCAAAAGTTCAGATTTTTTTGGGCTTTTGATTCTCACTACAAATTCCTCTGGCATATTCTGGGTTAAATAAAAAAGACGGAAATACTACCCGTCTTCTTTAATATATATTATGTCCGCGGCGGCGGATTTATTACTTTTCCTTCTCTACAGTTCCATCTCCCACATAAATTCCATCTTTGTAAATGGCAATGCGGTTAAGTAGACCGTTATCATCGTAAATGAACGCTTTACCTTCCATTAAACGATTATCCTTAAACGTACCGTTCTTGCTTACTTGTTTGTTCTTATTGTACAAAATATGTTGACCATTTAATGCGGTTACAATATTGTTTTTGTTTCCGCCTACACCGGCAGTAACGATCTCTTCTTTTTTGATCTCAGTAAGTGATTTGTTTGGAGCATATTTAGCAGCGTCATCTTTTTTAGCAACTTCCTTTTTTGCATCAAACGTTTTAATGCTGGCTATATCTACATCGCCATTGTTAAAATTCTTAATGGCTTTAATATCTCCGCTTTCGTGATACTCCTTTATTTGTCCGGCTTCTTTTCCATTGGCAAAATTTCCTTCTACAGCTACTTGGCCATTATCGTATTTGTACGTTTGAACACCATCACGTTTTCCGCCTGCATTAAACTTAAAATCGTGTTGCACTTGTCCATTTTCGTAATACAATTTATAATCACCTACCCATTTATTATTCTTCCAGTTTCCTTCTTCCTTTTTATTTCCGTTCTCATAATACATAATCGCATATCCATCAGGACGGCCATTTTGAAAAGTAAGATTGTTCTTTTTATTTCCATTGCAGTAGTATTCATTCCAGTTTCCTACTTTACGATTTTCTTTGTAAGCACCTTCTTCAGCTTTTTGTTCTGGTTTGTAACAGTTACCTGGTTTGTGTTTTCCCATCAACACCCATTTGCCTTGTTTTTTTCCAACTTGGTCAATAAAATTAATGGTGTCTTTAGAATTTGGTAACAATTCGAACGATTGTGCGCTTAAAGCACAAGCCGAAAAAATAAAAACGGACGTGATAAATTGCTTCATTTTCAGTTAGTTGTACCAAAGCTAGTTTTAAAGCTCTTTAGAACCAAAAAAATTAAGCGAAAAAAAAGAGGCTTTAATCTAATAAACAAAGAATCCCGACGGAGACCGTCGGGATTCAAATTACTTTAAATAAGCTTAGTTTTCGATTTGGGTATCACCAACATAAACACCGTCTTTGTACATGCTAACACGGGTTAAAATGCCATTTTCGTCGTAAATGTAAGCTTTGCCCTCCATTAAACGATTCTCTTTAAATATACCGTCTTTAGTGATCTGCTTGCTCTTATTATACAATGTAAACTTACCATTCAAAACAATTGGGCCTTTTTTGGCAACTGCTTCGTTAGGCTTTTCGTCGGCTTTAACTTCAATTTTTGGTGCGTTATCCAAAGGATTATCTGATTTTTTAATCAAAGGTTTTTTCGGTTGGAATTCTTTGATAGTAGCTAAGTCAACATTTCCTTCTGCGTAATTCTTTTCTGCTTTGATATCACCGTTCTCATAAAATTCCTTTATCAAACCGCTTTCTTTACCATTCGCAAAATTTCCTTCGATAGCTTTTTGACCATTATCAAAGAAATAAACTTGTGGACCATCTCGTTTACCTGAAGTGTTAAATGCAAATTCGTGCTGCACTTGGCCGTTCTCGTAAAACAATTTATACTTTCCTACCCATTTATTGATCTTCCAGTTACCTTCTTCGCTGATCTTGCCATTTTCATGGTACATAATAGCGTAACCATCAGGACGGCCATTTACGAAAGTAAGTTTGTTCTTCATGTTACCGTTGCAGAAATACTCAATCCACGCACCAGTCTTACGATTGTCCGCGTATTTTCCTTCTTCAATTTTCTGCTCTGCAGTAAAGCATGTGCCAGGTTTGTGTTTTCCTCTTAGGATCCACTTGCCTTGCTTTTTACCCACTACGTCAATTTTATTGAGAGTGTCGGTGCCAACTACTTCAAATGTTTGCGATTGCGCAAAGCCAATAAAGGATGTTAGTAAAAATATTGGTAATAGTTTTTTCATACCTATCTCAAATTTAATAATAGTTTAACAATATGAAATGTTTTTTAGCTTAATTAATTGATTTTATCGATAAGTGCGGTTGTGTGCTTTGCTCTATCTTTTCTTACGGCAGATGAGGCTTAGGGTTACAAAAAAAGAGGCTTTTTAATGATTTTTATCATACTTTAGTTTTTAGATTGCTGAACATTAAGCTTACTAGCAATTCTAGAT
>JAWXAS010000068.1:0-21180 GCA_034439635.1 Bacteroidota bacterium
CTCGTTGCGCAAACATTAAGCAAAGCCCTAAACAAGGCTTTTCGTTCTATCCCGGGCGCAGCATTACGCTTTAATTTACACTTAAAAACATCTGCCACTTTTTTAATCCTTTTTTACTTTTTTCGGTAGATTTTTTTCGCACTATTTTTAAACAAACTCAATAATAACAAGGCTTACACAGTTTTTGAGGGACGACTAAATAAACTACTGTTTAAACAGGCTATCAACGAATTCTTTGGCGTTAAAGAGCTGTAGGTCTGTCATTTTTTCTCCTACTCCAATATATTTAACAGGGATCTTAAACTCATCCGAAATGCCAATAACAACGCCTCCTTTAGCAGTTCCGTCCAGTTTTGTAACCGCTAGTGCATTAACATCAGTAGCTGCTGTAAATTGTTTGCATTGTTCTACGGCATTTTGCCCAGTACTTCCATCTAACACTAATAATATTTCGTGAGGCGCATCAGGAATAATTTTTTTCATCACGTTCTTGATCTTGCTCAACTCATTCATCAAGTTTACTTTGTTGTGCAAACGTCCTGCTGTATCTATAATTACAACATCCATTTGTTTTGCTTGCGCACTACTTAATGTATCAAAAGCAACACTGGCCGGGTCGGCACCCATACCTTGGCTTACAATATCAACGCCTATGCGCTCACTCCAAATGGTTAATTGCTCAACTGCAGCAGCTCTAAATGTATCGGCTGCACCAAGCATCACTTTTTTACCGGCTTGTTTAAACTGATAAGCCATTTTTCCGATAGTGGTTGTTTTTCCAACGCCATTAACGCCAACTACTAAAATAACATAAGGGGTTTTTGTAAGCAGTCCGGCAAAATCTACAAGAGCGTGATTACTTTTATTCTCATTCAATACTGCGCTTACTTCGTCTTTTAGCAAAGTATTTAATTCATTTGTGGTAACGTATTTATCACGCTTTACACGCTCTTCAATACGTTCAATTATTTTTAAAGTTGTTTTTACGCCAACATCACCACTAATTAAAATTTCTTCCAGGTTGTCTAATACTTCCGAATCAATGCTGCTTTTACCGGCAATAGCACGCGATAGTTTGCCAAAAAAGCTCTCTTTAGTTTTAGTAAGGCCCTGATCAAGACTTTCCTTGTTCTCTTTTGAAAATATGTTTGAAAAAAATCCCATGTTGTGATTATGTCATGCTTGGTCTTTTGCCTTCGCTCAAGATAAACTTAGTCGAAGTATGTTCTAAAATAAAAAATTCTTTCCTGTAGTGGGAAAGAATTTTAGTACGCATATTGAAATGCTATTATTTATCTTTCAAAAAATCAGCGATATGATCGTTGTGTACGATCTCTTCTTTAAATGTATAAGCACCAGTTTTAGGCGATCTTACCATTTTAATAACTTTAGTAAAGTCTTTTCCTTTACCTGATTTTAGTGTTGCAACTACTTTCTTTGCCATGTTTTCTAATTTTGAATGTTGAATTCTAAATGTTGAATGAAGTCAATTCAAAATTCAACATTTATTAATTCATAATTTATTTTATTTCTTTATGAACGGTCATCTTCTTCAATATCGCGTTGTATTTTTTTAATTCGATACGCTCAGTTGTGTTCTTTTTGTTTTTTGTTGTGATGTAACGTGATGTACCCGGCTTACCACTTTCTTTGTGTTCGGTACATTCTAATATCACTTGGATTCTATTTCCTTTTTTTGCCATGACTAATTAAATTAAGCAAGAACACCTTTAGCTTTAGCTTCTTTTAAGCAAGCGAAGATCCCTTTTTTGTTTATATTTTTTAATGCTGAAGTAGATACACGTAATGTTACCCACTCGTTGGTTTCAGGGACAAAAAAACGTTTACGTTTCAAGTTTACCTTGAACTGACGCTTCGATTTACTGTTTGAAAACGATACTTTGTTTCCGCCCATCGCTTTTTTTCCTGTTAGTTGACAAATTCTTGACATAAATTCTAAATCTTACTGGTTAAAACTTTCCCTTTTTTGAGGGATGCAAATATACGTGAAATATTCAATAATCCAATGCAAAAATACATTTATTTTGAACTCGATGTGTTAGCAATGATATAATAGCTATCACTACCAACTAGCTGAAAATCAGTAGCTAGTAATTTTTTTGGAGCTTTTACCCCAGTCATAAAATTCAATTTAGCATTCACAAATACATGCTGTTCATCCCAAATTCCTGCTACAATAAACGACGATAAAGTGAATAATCCACCCTCAACCAAAACGCTCGAAACCCCCATTTTATATAGGCTTTCTAGGATCTGCGGCACAACATCTCCTGCTTTTAGTTTTATATAATGCACATGATCTTTTACTTCGGTTTTAAAGCGATTAAACAAAACAATTCGGGCATCTTCATTAAATATATTATAGGTGAATGGAATTTCTGAGCCTGTGATAATAATACGCATTGGATTTTTGCCCTCAGCCAAACGTGTAGTTAAATAAGGATCATCATTTAACACCGTGTTTTTACCAACTAATATCGCGTCTTCGTTGGCGCGCATTTGATGAACTAATTTTTGCGCTTCTTCTCCAGATATTTTATTCTCTGATCTGTTTTTTGGAATTGGCCACTTACTTATAAAACCATCTGCGGTTTGTGCCCATTTTAAAATAATATACGGACGTTTTTTTTCGTGAAATGTAAAAAAACGGCGGTTCAAATAGCGCCCTTCTTTTTCGCAAATACCTTGGATAATTTCAATACCCGCTTGTTTTAATTTCTTTATTCCTTTTCCGGCAATTAAAGGATTTGGATCTACATTACATATCACCACTTTTTTAAATCCTTTGCTAATGATAAGATCCGCGCAAGGAGGCGTTTTTCCGTCATGACAACAGGGTTCTAAACTCACATATAACGTGCAATCTTTCGGGTCAATATCTTTTGGTAAATTATGTATCGCATTTACTTCCGCGTGCGCTTCTCCATATATTTGATGATAACCTTCGGCAACTATTTTTTCTGCCTTGCCGGCAGGCAGGCCGTCTTTTACAATAACACATCCAACCAATGGATTTGGCGAAACAGAACCTAAGCCTTTTTGGGCGAGGGTAATGGCGTGCTTCATAAAAACATCGTGATTCACAGAATGTATGTTAGATATTGTAATTTTGTATAAATTTAGAAATGTTATTCGATATGAAAAACCTTCTGATAGCTTTAATTCTTATTTCATCGCAATTGTTTGCGCAGATAAACGTTGATCATAGGTTTAATATCTATTATGGCATGGGAGCAGGTGTGCCTTTGGGGAGCTTCTCAAAAAGTAATCGTTTGCGCAATGCTTTTGGCAAAGCTCAAACAGGTTTTAACCTTAAAGTTGGAGGAGAATATATTGTTAACCCCGAGAATGCTATTAGCCTCGATTTTGAATACAGCACTTTTAATATTTCAAATGATTCGCTCAACCTCTTTACAAAACACCGTGTAGATACGTATTAATTGCCCATTTTTGCTGAGGGAACTAATACTTCCGATCTGGAAATGCTTTCTTATTCGGCTGGATATTCACGATTTTTTAATGTGGATAAGATCACCTTTCAAACCAAAATTGGATTAGGCATCATAAATTTTGTTTATGATTATCGATCAACTTATGTATTATCGAACTATTCTTCAACCCTAAGTTCTTTACCAAATTTCAGTACTGCTAATTTCTATACGAAGGAGTATTATTATTTTTTAGTAAAACCTGAAATAGGCATTAAATATATTTTTAAGGAAATGGATTATGTGGATTGGATAATCGGATTCAATGCAAGTTATTTTTATTTGAATCCAAAGGTAAAACTGTATTCTTCCAAGGAACCAGGTTCGCTAATGCAACTCAATGATAAGGTTCATGTAGTAACCCTTAATTTGAGCTTGCAGCTAGCTCTTACAAAGCCTGCTTTTGACAAAATGAAGGAATATCTGTCGAATATGCCCATGTGGCATTACTAAATTCGAACTCTTGAATAGGCATAAACTCCTTTAATACTTATGAGTTTTTCATTATCTTTACCACTCCAATTTTAATACACATGTTCGATAGTTTAAGTGATAAGTTAGATAGAGCCTTTAAGATATTAAAAGGGCAGGGAAAAATTAACGAAATAAACGTGGCCGAAACCATGAAGGAAGTGCGCAAAGCGCTTTTGGATGCCGACGTTAATTATAAAGTAGCAAAAACTTTTACCGATACTGTTAAAGAAAAAGCAATGGGTCAAAATGTACTCACTGCTGTTTCACCCGGTCAACTCATGATCAAAATTGCACATGATGAGTTGGTGCAATTAATGGGTGGTGTAAAAGAAGATATTTATTTGGGCGGGAACCCTACCATTATTTTAATGAGTGGTTTGCAAGGTTCGGGTAAAACTACATTTACAGGAAAATTAGCACTCTATCTAAAAACAAAAAAAGGAAAAAATCCTTTAATGGTAGCATGCGACGTTTACCGTCCGGCCGCTATTGATCAATTGCATGTTTTAGGAGCGCAAATTGAAGTAGATGTTTTTAGTAACAAAGAAGAAAAAGACCCAATTAAAATTGCGGAAGCGGCTTTAAAGCAAGCCAAGGAAAATGGCAACTCTGTTGTGTTGATAGATACCGCAGGTCGTTTAGCAGTTGATGAAGCCATGATGACGGAGATCGCTAATTTGAAAAAAGCGATAAAGCCAAACGAAATTTTATTTGTGGTGGATAGTATGACAGGGCAAGATGCCGTTAATACTGCCAAAGCATTTAATGATCGTTTGGATTTTAGTGGAGTTATTCTTACAAAATTAGATGGCGATACACGAGGTGGTGCTGCCTTATCAATAAAAAGCATAGTAAATAAGCCTATTAAGTTTGTTGGTACAGGCGAAAAGATGGATGCGTTGGATGTATTTTATCCGGAGCGTATGGCCGATCGTATTTTGGGAATGGGCGACGTTGTTACTTTAGTTGAACGCGCGCAAGAACAATTTAACGAAGAAGAAGCTCGTAAACTCTCCAAAAAAATTGCCACTAACAAATTTGATTTTAACGATTTTATTGCGCAATTACAACAGATCAAAAAAATGGGTAACCTAAAAGATCTGGTTGGAATGATACCGGGTGTTGGCAAAGCAATTAAGGACGTAGATATTAATGATGATGCCTTTAAAGGAATTGAAGCCATTATTTCATCTATGACCCCGCAAGAACGATTGAAACCTGAATTACTGAATGGAGCGCGCAAATTACGCATTGCAAAAGGCAGCGGACAAGGCATAACCGAAGTAAATAAATTACTAAAGCAGTTTGAAGAAACCCGCAAAATGATGCGCATGATGAATGATAAAAATGCGATGGCAAAAATGATGCGGAACATGCCTAAAATGCAAGGGAAGCCGTAGGGTTTTTTAGCCACTAATTTCACGAATTAACACTAATCTGAACTCAAATTAGGATTACACTAATCTGGATGCAAAAAGAAGAGGAAATATTTACAGTAAATGAAGACATTGGTCTTTATGGTGTAAACAACTTGATATATAGAGATGAAGTGTATGCATTTATTTCTTGCTGTTTTGAATTACATAAAAAATTGGGAAGAGGATTTTTAGAAGCAGTTTACAAGGATGCCTTATGTTATGAATTAGAGCAAAGGAATATTCCGTTTGAAAAAGAAAAGAAATTCGAGATAGAATATAAGGATATTATCCTACCACACTTTTATTATTGCGATATTATAATTTATGATAAAAGCATAGTTGAAATTAAAGCGCAAGAAGGTATTAACGATTCCTATTATAAGCAATTGATAAATTACTTAGCAGTATCTTATTCTAAATTAGGCTTACTGGTAAATTTTGGAGAAGACAGTTTAAAATTTAAACGCGTTGTTTTATAATAAAACGGTAAATTTGTAAACACAGATTAGTGAAATCACGGTTCTATACTGCGGTTAGATTAGTGAAATTAGTGGCTAAAAATAGATAGATGCAATTAATAAACGGTAAAAAAATATCATTACAATTACAAGAGGAAATAGCTGCTGAAGTAAAAGCGCTCATTTCTAAAGGTGGAAAGCAACCGCATTTAGCAGCAGTTCTTGTTGGCAATGATGGCGGAAGTGAAACGTATGTTGCTGCAAAAATTAAAGCGTGTGAAAATGTGGGATTCAAGTCAACATTTGTTCGTCATGCTGCGGATGTTACAGAAGCTGAACTTTTAGCCACTGTGCATAAATTAAATGCTGATAAGGATATTGACGGATATATTGTTCAATTGCCTTTACCAAAACATATCAGCGAGCAAAAAATAACCGAAGCCGTTGATCCGGCAAAAGATGTGGATGGTTTTCATCCAATAAATGTAGGGAGAATGGTATTAAATTTACCGGCCTATATTAGCGCTACACCAAATGGTATTGTTGAACTCATTAAGCGTTATAAAATAGAAACTGTAGGAAAACATTGTGTGGTTATTGGTCGCAGTAATATTGTTGGTTCGCCGATGAGTATTTTAATGGCAAAAAATAATACGTTCGCTAATTGTACAGTTACTATTTGCCATAGCAAAACAAAAGATCTGGCATCTTTTACCAAACAAGCAGATATTATTATTGCCGCCTTAGGTAAGCCCGAATTTTTAACTGCTGATATGGTAAAACAAGGGGCTGTTGTTATTGATGTGGGCACTACACGTGTAGCAAGCACCGAAACAAAAAGTGGTTTCAAATTGAAGGGTGATGTGAAGTTTGATGAAGTGGCTCCTAAATGTTCTTTTATCACACCCGTTCCCGGTGGAGTAGGGCCTATGACGATCGCTTCGCTGCTTCAAAATACTCTTTTGGCTGCAAAAAAAGAAATCTACAGGTAGTGTGGTTTAATTCCGTAAGGTAATTAATTTAATACCCAATGGATCCGTTATAGCTTTGATCTCATTGAGATAATTCACGTTCATAACGATGATGCTATCAATTTTATAGTTCCCGAGATCCTTAGGTTTAATAATAGGGTGACCTGTTCCTCCGATAAAATTATCTTGTTTCTTTGGATTGATGTCAACCACGCATTTTATTTTTGTAGCATCTTTGTCAATTAAATTCAAAAAGGTGGACCCCTTTGCCCCAGCGCCCCAAATGGCCAGATTCGAGTGTTTTGAAACTAGATTGCGATATTCTGTAATTCTGTCCTGGAAACGAATATCGTATGTTTTGAATTCGCGTTTTTCAATTTCTTTTTTTATTTTTCCAAGGTCCGCAATAACGTAGATATATTGGTTATTAAAAAAATGTCCACCAACGCTCTCTGTAAAGAACTGTTGCAAAGTTTCTAAGGTAAAGTAATTGCAGTGCTCATAAAACACATCTTCACTGGCGTTGTTAGCTAAGATCCATTCTAAGGTGGGGACTTCAATATAAATGTGGCCTAGATAATCGTTTGCTTTAGCAATGGTTTGAATGAAATGAAAAGGCTTGGCGAGATGTTCCAATACGTGGCGCAAAATAATTGTTTCGGCGCCAAGATGAGCATATTTATTTGAAAAAGAATCTTTTATTACTTTCATCGAATCACCTTCATAGGCTGGATCAATACCAATTACATCTTCACCTATATTTAATAGCATATTCATAAAATACGCTTTCCCGCAACCGATCTCAAGGATCTTTTTATTAAGTAAATTGTTGATTTTAAGAATTTGAATTATATTGTTCAAGTGATCTTGAAAAAAACGGGAATTGCTTTGTTCGTTTTGGTAGCGTTGATCGTAGTTAATCATCGACTCATCAAAATTAGCACTAAACACAAAGCCATTGTCCATCGATTGCGCCAAAACAACATTTACTTTTTTAGAGACTCTTGCCAATTCGGCTGTAGCATAAACCATATTCTGAATAACTGGAACCCCTTTTTGCTCGTAAATCACTTTGTTATTGGAGCTGCCTGTTAACGGATCTTTATTCATTGAGTATCGTTTTGCTTCTTGGGAATTCACATTAATCATTTTTTAGTTTTAATGAATAGTACATAAAACACATTCCTTGCAATTTCTAAGAGGAATGAATTGATGGTTGCTGTGATCACAAAAAAGTACGACAGGTTATAACGTTTATCGCGGTATAAAGCCAGTGCGTATTCTCTGAATAATTTGGCCTGAGCAAATTTTAATTCTTTTTTGCTGGTAGATTGGTTTGATAAACGGAATTTTCCTAAAGCTTCTGGAATAACATACGTATTTCCGTACAACAATAATTCAAATTTCATATCCAAATCGGTTGTCCAAGTATTTCCATTACGAAATTTAGGTTCAGGGAGTTTGTCGTAGGTTTCTTTTCTCCAAACAGACCCGTTGGGTTCGCCAATGGTGTTTGAGCCGTATAAAAAGTTTGCGCGAATGCCCCATTTGCCAGAGCATCTTCCGCCGCCAAAAATAAATTTTTTTGTAAAAACAGTTTTGCTTTGCTCGTCGATGATCTGAATAAATGTATTTACTAAAACAATATCTTTGTTTTCGGGAGCTTCTAAAATTTTTACTGCTTTTTCAATACACGTTGGTTCCATGCCATCATCTGCTCCTAAAAACGACACATACTTTCCGGTAGCATACGTAAAACACTTTTTAAAATTTGCTAGAAGCCCAATGTTGGTGTCGTTCGAATAAATTTTGATGCGCGCGTCATTGTATTTATTGATCAGCTCAATAGTTCTATCTGTAGAACAATTATCAGAAAAAATAACCTCGATGTTTTTGTGCGTTTGCGCTAAACAGCATTGCACTGTTTCGTCAATAAATGGTTCGCCGTTGTAAACAGGAATGCAAATGCTTACTAATGGCTGTTCCATTGAGAATTATTTCACACGTTTTAAATAGCCATCAGGGGCAACACTGATCAATAATTTATTGTCAATTTGCTTGTCGATCACAAAATTCGGATTACTCTTTAGATATTCAAACACTGCAGTTTTTGGATTATTACCAACGTCCCACGGGCGGTCGTACATTCCTTTTGGAAGATCTTCAACAATGGTATCAAATACAACGCAATACGAACCAACGGTTGTAAAATCAGCGTACATCTGCAATTCAGCTAATACATGATCGTGAGTATGATTTGAATCCAATAAAACCATTACCGTTTTTTTACCGGCAACATGTTTGGCAACTTCGGCAACAATTTTTGGATCAATAGCCGAACCCTGGATCATTTTAATACGTTTTGCCATTGGATGCGCTTCAATTTCCTTGCGGTTATGATCGCGAATATCAATATCAACCCCGAGTACTTCACCTTTACCAATCAATTCCATGATAGACGCATAGAATACCAATGAGCCACCGTGAGCAATTCCTGTCTCCACAATAAGATCCGGTTTTAATTCCCACATTAATTCTTGCATAGCGATCATATCTTGTGGATATTGAATAATAGGGCGACCCATCCATGTAAAATTGTATGAGTAACGATCTCTATTTGAAATATTATTGAATTGCGCTGCTGCGTCTTTTAATTCTTTATTGTCACCGAAGCTTTTTATTAATTCTTCGCGCTCTTTTTTAAATTGTTCTACCGGATTCATTTTTAATTAGGTTTAGTTGTTTTGTATTATCTCCCCAAAACTTAAATGGTTCGTAATCGGGGTAGGGATAAAATCCCAGATTTAAATTTATGTGTTTATTATGTTCTTTTAAATAATTCTCTACTAATTCTTTTATGCTAATGGGTTTATTGCTGCTGCAATTAATAATGCCCCCCACTTTTTGTTGCATTGCGAATATAACAATATTTTCCGAAATGGTTGTAACAGGCAAATAATCACGCATTTGGTCTCCCTTACTCATATTGAATACTTGCTCATTTGCAGCCAATGCTTTTTGTAAAAGTGGTATGATCGACTTCTCACTTTGCCCTTTTCCGTGCATATAAAATAACCGAACCCATTTAAAACTAAAGAATGTTTTGTTTTTTAATGCTTCTAATTCAATACGTAATTTATTTTTAGCAATAGGGTAGGCAAGGGTTGGTTCGCTTAGCATATCTTCGCGCAAACAGCCTTCGCGCATGCCGTATTCCAAGCACGTTCCAATAACGGTTAGGTCTTTTAATCCGTTTGTAATTAAATTTTCAAGAAATATTTTTTGTGCAGGAAGTTCTTTGGCAATATGATCTTCGCTTTTAAAATTGGCTAAATGTCCCCAACCTAAATGGATCATTTTATCAGGGCAATTGAATTTTTTGAATAAGTCGCCTGAATTTGTATCGTACATGTCATACTCTACAAATTGTACTTTATCAAACCATTCTTTTTCTTTGGCCCTTGCCAGATCGTTAGAAGTAGCAATAACAGTTACACCGCGTTTTAGTAATTGTTGTACAACATAATTACCAATAAAACCGTTAGCGCCTGTAACTAAAACTTTCATTTAGAGTATTTGCAATTTAGGAATTGGCACTACAAATTTGCAGCCCCACGCATTTACGTAATCTAATTGTTTTACAATTTCATCTTTAATATTCCAAGGAAGGATGATAATGAAATCGGGTTTATCTTTTTTAATGCGATCTTCTTGCACAATTGGAATGTGACTGGCCGGCATAAATTTATTTTGCTTGGCCGGATTTGCATCCACCGCAAAACTGATCATATCATTTTTAATACCGCAATAATTCAATAAGGTATTTCCTTTGGCTGCCGCGCCATAAGCAGCTACTTTTTTGCCAGCGCGTTTTTGTTTTAGTAAAAATTCTAAAAGATCATTTTTAACGGTTTGAATTTTTATCTGAAAATTTTTGTAATAATCAATATTCAACATGCCTGCGTCTTTTTCTTTTTGCAATATGGCCGCAACATTTGGTCCAATTGGTTTTGAACTATCTTCCTTATGTTTTGCAAAAATACGAAGTGATCCACCGTGAGTTGTAACTTCTTCCACGTCAAACATCACTAAACCCTGCGCTTCAAATATTTTACTTACCGTAGTAAATGATAAATACGAAAAGTGCTCATGGTAAATAGTGTCAAATTGATTGTTGATCACTAATTGATATAAGTGTGGAAATTCCATGGTAACAACACCATTATCTTTTAATAGCACTTTCATTCCACCAACAAAATCGTTAATGTCGGGCACGTGTGCTAAAACATTATTTCCTAAAAGTAGATCGGTCTTTTTTCCTTCGCCGGCTAATTTTGTAGCTAACCGCACACCAAAAAAATCCAACACCGAAGGAATGCCTTTTTTAATAGCAACCGCTGCGGTATTAGCTGTAGGCTCAATGCCAATCACCGGCACATTTTTTTCTTTAAAATACTGTAATAAATAGCCATCGTTCGAGGCAACTTCAGTAACTAAACTTTTCTCACTATATCCAAACCGAGCGATCATCATCTCGGTATATTTTTTACTGTGCGCTAACCAACTTGTAGAGAAAGATGAAAAGTATGCGTAATCGGCGTTAAAAATATCTTCCGACTTTTTATACTCATCTACTTGTACTAAAAAACACTTTTCGCATGCCATTACTTTTAACGGATAAAATACTTCCGGCTCATTTAATTGCTGGGCAGTTAAGTATGAGTTAGAAGCAGGACTATTTACCAGGTCGGCAAATTCAGTTTCAACTTTATGTTTGCAAAAACGACATTCCATATTACATTCCTTTAAAGGTGTTATCAATTAATTTGTACGATTTATCTTTTTCTGAAACCATTACTGGAGGCAATGGCCATTTAATATTTATTGCAGGATCATCATAACACAAACCTCTATCCGCATCGGGCGTAAAGTATTCGGTGTGATGATAAATCAGTTCCGAATCATCTTCTAAGGCCTGAAAGCCATGTGCAAAATCTTCGGGTACATAGATCATTTTTTTATTCTCGGCCGAAAGTTCAATGGTAAAGTGTTGTAAAAATGTTGGCGAATATTTTCGCAGATCAACGATCACATCTAATACGACACCGCGCAAACAACGGATCAATTTAATTTCCTGATAAGGCGGAATTTGATAATGCATACCACGAATAGTTCCTTTATTTCGGTTCCACGAATGATTCATTTGAACAAATTCTTTCTTATGGCCAATTTGCTGAAATTCTTTTTTGCAGAATGTGCGTGCAAAACCTCCCCTTGCATCCGTAAGTGGATTCAAAGAAATAACGTAGGCGCCTTTTAATTTTGTTTCTTCAAATATCATTTGGCCCAAACGTAATTTAATTCTTTTGCTTTAGTAACATAATCTCTAAGGTCACCTTCGGTATTCAATTCTTTTTTCTCGTAGTAGTTTTTGTACCAAAGAATGGTGTACTCAATAGCTTTTTCGGTATTCCAAACAGGGTACCAATGTAGTTTTGTGTTTGACTTAGTGCAATCCAATCGCAATAGTTTTGCTTCGTGAGGAAGATCTTTCTGCGATGGCGTTTCAAATAAAATATGTGTCCAAATATGTACAGCGCGATCTAATACCTCTTGTACAGAAAGTGTTTCGTTATTGGCGGGACCAAAATTCCAACCATCGGCAACCGAAACGTCGCCTTGTAATATATTTTGTCCTAATACTAAATAACCCGAAACAGGCTCTAGTACGTGTTGCCAAGGACGAGTTGCTTTTGGGTTTCTAATTTCGGTAGTTTCGCCTTTAGCTGCTGCTTTTACCACATCAGGTATCAAACGGTCAACACTCCAATCTCCACCGCCAATTACATTTCCGGCTCTGCCGCTTGCTAAAATAAAATGATGTTTTTTGCCAAACTCGTTTACGCTAAAAAATGAACGGCGGTAAGAGCTCGTTAATATTTCGGCGCAACCTTTGGAAGCACTGTAAGGATCGTAGCCACCCATGCGATCGGTTTCGTTGTAAGGGCGATCATCTTCAAAATTCTCGTAGCATTTATCGCTAGTAACAACCACACAGCCTTTTACATTTGAATGTTCCTTGCATGCTTCAATCACATTAGAAGTACCGATCACGTTTGTTTGAAATGTTTCAACCGCATGTTTGTAAGAATAGCGAACAAGCGATTGCGCTGCCAAATGAAAAACAACATCGGGCTTGTGTTTGGAAATTGTTTTTTGCAAAAGCTCAAGATCGTTCACATCACCCATGATATGCTCGTAATTGGCATGCATCAATTTAAAATGACTTGGTTCGCTTGGAATATCTTTGGAATAGCCAATAACTTTGGCACCCATCTTTGTGAGCCAATACGCCATCCAAGAGCCTTTAAAGCCGGTATTGCCGGTAAGCATAACAGTTTTGTTATTGTATATCCCTCCAAAAAGGTTTACCATATTTTCCACGGAGCCTTTTGGCCTTCCCACAATTCTTCTAGTTCAATTTTATCGCGCATGGCATCCATACATTTCCAAAAACCTTTGTGTTTGTATGCGCCCAATTGTTTATCATTTGCAATATCTATCAATGGTTTTTTCTCCCATTGTACATCGTCCATATCTTTTTCTAAGTATTTAAAAATGCCAGGTTCTAAAACAAAAAAGCCACCGTTGATCCATACACCGTCACCTTCAGGTTTTTCTTGGAACTTTGTAACCAAACCGTTGTCGTTGGTCTCAATATTTCCAAAACGCCCTGGTAATTGGATAGAAGTAAGCGTTGCTAATTTTGCATTATCCTTATGAAATTTTAATAGTGCATTGATGTCAATATCAGCCACACCATCTCCATAGGTCAGCATAAACGTTTCATCTTTTAAATGTTTTTGAATGCGTTTAATGCGTCCTGCGGTATTTGTATTCACTCCTGTATCTACCAAAGTAACTTTAAACGATTCGGAGTTGGTGAAATGCACATCCACCACATTCTTTTCAAGTTCAACGGTGATATCGGAATTATATAAAAAATAATTGATAAAATATTCTTTGATCAAATGGCCTTTGTAACCAAGGCAAACCACAAATTCATTGAAGCCATATTTGGCATAAATTTTCATGATATGCCAAATGATTGGTTTCCCACCGATCTCTATCATGGGTTTTGGTTTTATGGTGGTTTCTTCCGATATTCTGGTGCCTAATCCACCGGCGAGTATAACTACTTTCATGAAGGGTTTTTAGAGTGTCAAATATATTAAAATTAGGCTAAAGATAAAATTAATTGTGGTAACCATAAGCCCTTGCACACTAAATAATATGGCCATTTCACGAAATGACGATTGGGCAAATTTTAATTTTTTTTATTGTTCAATTTTTTAGTACTTTTAAAAGCTATCATTGTCCCATTAACCCAAGCAAATGAGTAAAAAGATCACCATAATTGTCCCCATCTACAATTCATCCGCTTTTATGAGTAATTTATTGGAAGGAATTGATGCTGAGCGCAAAAATTCTAGCTGGGATCTGGAGTTGGTGTTGGTAGATGACGGAAGTAAGGATAAAAGTTTTGATAAGATCGTAGAGTTAAGCAAAACATACACTTACATCAAGGGTATTAAGCTTTCAAGAAATTTTGGCCACCAAATAGCTGTAAAAACGGGTCTTTCGCATTGCACCGGAGATTATGTAGCGATAATTGATGATGATTTGCAAGATCCGCCATCATTGCTTCCGGGTTTTTTTAAATATTTGGATGAAGGTTATGATGTAGCTTACGGCGTTCGAAAAAAGCGAAAGGAGAATATCTTCAAGAAAATTAGTTACAATAGTTTTTATCGAATTTTAAAAAAATTAAGTGATACCGAAATTCCTTTAGATAGCGGCGATTTTTGCGTAATGAAAAAGCATGTGGTAGACAACATGTTGAAGTTGCAAGAAAAAAATCCATTCTTACGCGGCATTCGCGCCTGGGTAGGTTTTAAGCAAATAGGCGTAGAGTATGAGCGCGCTGCAAGGTTCGACGGGCAATCGGGTTATACATTTAAAAAATTAATGAAGATAGCCATGGATGGCATCTTCTCTTTTTCTTCGGTGCCAATCCGTATTATTACTTGGCTGGGTTTTTTAGGATTGTTGTTTGCATTAGTGTATTCGGCACTTGTTATTTATGAATCAATAGTTAACCAGATCGACGTAAAAGGTTTTGCCAGTTTAGCGATCATTATTTTATTTTTTGGATCATTAACCCTTATTTGCTTGGGTATTATAGGCGAATACATCGTTCGTATTTACGATGAAGTGCGCAACAGGCCTTATACCGTTATTGAAAAAACCATCAACTTATGAGTTATACTCACGTTGCCATATTAGGGGCCAATGGTTTTATAGGTAAACATCTTACAAAGGTGTTGATGAAAAATTCACAGTTAAAAATTACTTTATTTGGTAGAAGTGCAACAAATGACTTCAAAGATAAATTACCCTATCATCAATTGGATCTTAATAATACTTCTCAACTAGAAAAATATTTTAAAGAAACGGAGATCGTGTATTACCTCGCCTCTGATTCTATTCCTTCGTCGAGTTGGGATGATCCAAAATTTGATGTAGAAAAAAATTTATTGCCCTTTATCCATTTTTTAAATAACGGCGCAAAACACAAATTAAAAAAGGTAGTATTTGTATCAAGTGCCGGAACAATTTATGGTCCGTCCAAAGATAAGTTAACTGAAGAGTCGGATAAAAAACCATTTTCGCCCTATGGTATAACTAAATTGGCCATGGAAAATTATTTGAACTATTTTGAAGTTCGTCACAACATTAAACACGATGTTTTTAGAGTAAGCAATGTTTACGGTGATGGACAAAACACCGCAAAAGGCTTAGGTATCATCAATACATTTTTAGAAAAAATTATTGCCGATAATAGCATTACCATTTACGGCGATGGCGAAAACATAAGAAATTATATTTGTGTAAATGATGTGGCTAAATTATTGAGCATGTCTATTTCTTCAGGAGCCGATTCAAATATTTACAATTTGGCTTCCAACGATAATATCAGCATCAATCAGCTTGTGGATACTATTAAAGAAATTGTAAAAGAAGATTTTAAAGTGAATTATAAAGAGGCAAGGCAGAGTGATAACCCTGCGATCAGTTTGGATAATTCAAAATTGAAAGCAAATTTTAAAGATTTTAATTTTGTTGAGTTAAGTGAAGGAATAGCTGTAACCTACAGGCATATTAAAGAAAAATTAGGAGTAAAAAATAATCAGAACTAATTATGGCAAAAATAAAAGTAGCCGAGAAGAAAATTATTCTTCCTGTTGCAAAACAAACTAAAGAATTCAAGATCGGCAGCAAAACAATAGTAGTTTCAAATGAGGATCTTATTTGTGCAGGTTTATTGCTTGTTTTGGTTTTCGTTATCCATTCCATACGTATAAATTTTGCAGGTATTCCATTTGAGCGTGATGAAGGCATTTACAGTTATTTTGGAAAATTAGTATTAGAAGGAAAAGTGCCGTACAAAGATTTTTATGAAGTAAAGTTCCCGGGTTTATTTTATTTCTTCGCCATGATCGTTGGTTTATTTGGCGATACAGTGCAAGGAATGCATACGGGTTTTATGTACGTGAACATTTTGTCTACCATTTTTATTTATTTTGCAGCTCGTAATTTATTTTCACCTGTAGCAGGTTTAGTTTCAGCTACTACATTTGCGTTTGTTTCATTAACTCCAAATTTAAGTGGTTTCACTGTTCAGGCAGAGCATGGTGTTGCATTCTTTATTAGTATGGGGTTAATGTTTTATTCACTTACCAGGTTGTATAACAAAAGCATTTACTTTTTATTGATGGGATTAGCAATGGGTTGCGCCTTTATGGTAAAAACCAGCGGTGTGTTCCTCGCTTTATGGGGGGGGTTTTTAATTATCACCGATTTTATATTTACAAAGCCACGTGTATGGAAAGAGTTTTGGAAACATATGTTTGCTTATGCTGTAGGAGGTTTTTCAATCATTATCATCATGTTCCTTATCATTTACATGAAAGGCTCGTTCAATGAAATGATTTATTGGGCATACGAGCATCCAAAGCAATACGTAAGTAATATGCCTTACGAAGAAGGTGTGAAATATTTTAAATACACACGCGATGCTATTATCCAAAATCATAAGTTCTTTTGGTATCATAGTTTGTTGGCCCTTGTTTTATGTTTGATGCGGCCAATTAATATCAAGTATAAAGTTTTGGGAATAACCTTGCTGGGTTTCTCTTTTCTTACTATTGTTCCGGGTTTTTATTTTTACGGACATTATTGGATCCAAACTGTTCCAGGCCTTGCATTAGTAGCAGGTTTAACTTTTTATTCGGTAATGGCCATCATTCAAAACACGCTTAATTATAAAAAGCCTTTTGTAAAATATATTTATCTAATAATTTTTGGGTTTCTAACATTCAGTCACGTTTCTACTTTAAAGTCGTATTATTTCCATCCAAATTACGAACGAATTTTAAGAGCAGTATATGGTAATAATCCTTTTCCTGAATCGATGGAAATTGCCAATTACATAAATTCACATTCAAAGCCGGAGGATAATATTGTGTTGCTTGGATCAGAGCCTCAGATCTATTTTTATACCAAAAAGAAGTCGCCTTCACGACACGCCTACTTTACCTCTATTGTAAATAATGTAAAGGATCATAAAGAATGGCAACGCGAATTTGCAAGAGATACGGAAAAGGCAAAACCAAAATTTGTGATCTTCTTTAATCATCCTTTGTCTTTATTGGTTCAGCCTAACGTTGATAAGTACGTATTTGAGTGGGCCAATAAATTCATCACCGAAAATTATAGGATCGTTGGTTTGGTAGATATGATAGAGGGCCAACAAAGTGTGTATGTGTATAACGAGCAAATAAATACGTACAAACCTATTTCTCAGAATCTGATCTACATTTACGAGAGAAATCCTAATCCTCAGAAACCTTTATAGTGATCTCTTTTATGGAGTTTATATCGTCGTAATTGCGAGATGTAAAATTTAAGATGGTAATTCCGGGCTTTACTGCGGTAAAGTAAAAACAAACGCCATTCTCATTTCCTTCCCAAACTGTGTTCATGCGATCAAGTATGGTTTTATCATACTCATCATTCAGTTGCCAGGTATAACCGGATCTGTGATCTTCAGGTAAATTAACGCGAAATTTTTTATGGAGTTTTACTTCGCAAGGCTGTGCGTCGTTGATCTTAATGGTTTGGTAAGAACAAGATGAGAGGAATAATGTAGCTATAAAAAATAATTTCTTCATTATATTAATCCATGATATTTGCGCAAGAACCATTCTGCTGAAAGTAAAATAACAAGCAATGCAAAGATCCATTTAAGATCAATAAGTTCTGTAGTTTCGTTTTGCGAATAGGTAATAGGTTTAATGGATTCATTACTTAAAATAGAAGTTTCTAAAGCTTTAAGTTCACTAAGCTTATACATTTTTCCATTGGTGCCTGCGCTTAACTTTTGAAGCAAACCATAATCAGCCACAGTATTGATTTTTTCAGAGATAACAGGCTTCACAATTAAAATTCCTTTTTTTACAGTTACGGTTGCATCTGTTTTGGTTTTAGCTTCGTACGAATATTCGCCGGGAGCTAAAAGACCAACAACAAGTTTATAAGAGTTTCCTTGTTTGCTAAAGGCATAATTAAATGCATTTCCTTTTTCATTCTTTATAACCATGGTTACGTCGGGCTGTGTGATCAGCTCATAACTTTTATTATAAACTTCTGCGTTAAATTCAATAGGTTCATTTTCGCTGATGATCTTTTGCGTGTAAATTCTAAAGAAACTCTTATCGCTTTTTACCGAGAGGTATTGAATGGATTTGCTGATGAGTTCGTTAAACGCATTGAAATTATTATTTTCTTGGTAGTTTCTGAGCTTCCAACGCCATAAACCATCACCAATAAAAACGCCACTTTTTAAGCCATTGAGCTCATTAAAGAACAAAATAGGTTCGGGCATAGTAACCGATCCTATTTTTTGATTCAATAATATTTGTGCTCCGTTTGAAATAGTATATTTTGCAAAATAGGTTTTAACTGCCGGAAAATTATTAATGGCATTTCGTAACTCCTCAGAGATCGTAAATAATCCAAAACTATTATTAATGGCGGGTTCCGAATCATTTAATTTATCAATCATAGAAGTGATCTTTACTTCATTTAATCCCGAATTTGGTGCCGGATTGATAATAAGATAAGGAATACGATTTGTAACGCACTCATCTAATATATTTCTATTGCCAGCTGTATAATTATGAAAGATAACCAAGCTAAAGGGTTTTACTACACGATTAAATTTATCGGTAAAGTCTTTTATCAATTCGTAGTTCTTCATGCTTTCGATGCTTTCGCTAATAGCCGAAACATCAGGATGCGGTGCGTTGGACACCAAAAGAATTTTATCACGATTATCGATCACATCCACAATAAAACTCTGCGAATTATTAACCAAATTATTTTCTCCTTTTACCGGAGAAACGGTGATCGTGTAGCGCTGTACGCCCGGAGCATCTGCATCTAAAATAAAGTTTACGGTGGAAATAAAATTTTGAGAGTTGATCTTTATTTTTTGTTCTCCTTTTTTGATTGTATTCTTAAAGATGCTCACAATGCATTCTTCCCCACTAAGTTTAATGGCATTTAGTGTGGCCTCAGCTAAAAATTGATTGCCTAAATAAGCAACCTGATTGTGATTTATTTTTTGAATGAGTGCATCTTTTTTCTCAATGGTATCTCCTAAAGCTATGGTATAGATGGGGAATTTTATTTTTTCGAGACCATAGATCGGATTAGCGCCTTTATTAATGATACCATCGGAAGCAATAATGAGCGCCCCAATATTTTGCCCGGAAAAGTTATTAGCAACATCGGCCAGCAAGTTCGACATATCAGTTTCCTTATCTTTAAAGCTAATGGTATCTGATAAGCGTGTTCTTTCGCCAAAGAGTAATTGCTTAATTGTAAAACGTTTTGCTAAACCGTCGTTCAGCGTTTTTATATTTTCAGTTAATAATTTTGAGAGTGTTGCGCTATCTTTTCCCGATACTATAGATGTTGAATTATCTATAGCAACCAAAATGATGGGATTTTCGCTGCGATTATTAATGTGCTTTAAGTAAAGGTTGGTAAGTAAAATGCAAATAAGAGTTATGCATATGGCCCGTGTGCCAAAAAGTATTCTTTGAATTAGAATGGAAAGTTCTCCCGCTTTTTTGTCTTTATAATAAAGTAATAACGACAACAGCGCGCCAATAATAAAGCACAGTGCAAAAAGATACCAGGGCGTGTCTGTAATTATCTTTACCAAACAAAGAAATATTTAAAGGTTAAAAAAATGTTAGGTAAGCATACCCCCGCATACATTAATGCATTGGCCAGTAACATAAGCGCTCATATCACTTGCTAAAAATAAAGTTACGTTAGCAACATCTTCCGAAGTTCCACCTCTTTTTAAAGGGATACCATCGCGCCATTGCTGAACTACTTTCTCATCCAATGCAGCGGTCATTTCAGTTTCAATAAACCCCGGTGCAATAGCATTGCAACGAATATTACGAGAACCTAATTCAATAGCCACCGATTTTGTAAAGCCAATGATGCCTGCTTTTGATGCCGCATAATTACTTTGTCCGGCGTTACCTTTTACACCAACAACCGAACTCATATTTATAATAGATCCTTTGCGTGCTTTTAACATTGGTTTTTGCACGGCCTTAGTTAAATTAAATACTGATTTTAAATTTGCATTTATCACTTCGTCCCATTGTTGTTCGCTCATGCGCATTAATAATGTGTCGCGTGTAATGCCTGCATTATTAACTAGAACATCTATGGTTCCAAATTCGGCAACAACGGCGTTTACTAGATCATCGGCCGCTTTAAAATTTCCCGCATCACTTTTATAGCCTTTTGCTTTTATTCCAAAAGCTTGTAATTCTTTTTCAAGCTCTACGGCTTTTTCTTCTGAGCTTACATATGTAAAAGCTACATTAGCTCCGCTTTTTGCAAAGCTTAGCGCTATCCCTTTTCCAATTCCGCGGGTAGCGCCTGTTATCAAGGCCACTTTATTTTGTAATAATTGCATAATGAATGTGTTAAAAAGCAAAAGTAAGTATAATATTTGGCTCAAAAAGGTTTCTAGTTTTAACATATATTAGATTTTGGCATGAAACTTGTATTACACTTTTCGTATTTCTTATTGTAAAATATTAAAATCAGAAAAAATGAAAAAAGTAATGAAATTAAAAATGATCGGCTTTGTATTCGCTTGTTTACTAGTTAGCAGTGCGTTCGGTCAGTCCCA
>JAWXAS010000069.1:0-5050 GCA_034439635.1 Bacteroidota bacterium
ACTATAGTAGACATAAGTTATTTGCACGATATTGTTGTTTTAAAATTAAACCAACCAATCCCTCCTCATTTTAAACCTTTTTATAGTGGCTGGACAGCTAATCAACCGTCTGCTCTTAGTAGTCCCTTTTTTGACATCCATCATGCTTCCAGTGACATAAAAAAATTAGCCATGCTACCTTTCCGTTTTTTATAGAACTAATTGCTCCATTGCCAAGATACTCTGTTCAGTGGATTGCTGGTGTAACCCAACAAGGCTCTTCAGGTTCGGGATTGTTTAACTCTAATAGAAGGCTAATTGGCACTCTATCTGGAGCTATTTCCATAGGAAACGAACACTGCTTAAATACTAAAACAGCCAATTTCGGAAAGCTCAAATCCTTTTGGCTAGGAAACAGCGCAACCAGAAATAAATTAAATCCTGACAATGTCTTTGCTTACTAGGTTCGCCAGGAGGGGAAATAGAATGTTATACAGGGGACCTTAATTTAAATGGTAATTACTGGCCCGCCGGAGACTATCAGCCGAACAATGTAATTACTATTAAAGCGCAAAACAATATATTCTTGGCTCAAATTAACCAGCCTTTATCGGTTCACCCTGGGGCTAAATTTCATTTTGAAGCTGGAGGTCAAATAATCTCCGCTCTTCCTGGGTTTTATGCAATGCTTGGCTCAACAGTTTCAATAAAATCAAATATGGCTTGTACTCCAATGAGACCTCCCGGAACACTAAACGAAGATATTGATTCGACTATTGTAAAGTACTATTATGATGAAGCAAGTGGCGAGTTACCAAAAGAAGAAACACACAATTTAGAGCCTTTTTCGAAGTTGAGTATTTTTCCGAATCCCTCAAATGGAAATTTCAAATTAGAAAGCTTAGGATACGCCTCCGATCAATACTCTTTTGAATTGGTAGATGTTAATGGGAAAATACTGTATTCGCAATCTGCTTTCTATTTTGAGAGTGGTCTTGAAAAAACTTTTTCCTTTAATGAATTACCAACAGGAGTTTATCTTTTAAAAATCCTAAATGAATATTCTAAAGTAAGAGACTATAAAAAACTTATAATTCTAAAGTAATAAACTAACCTCATCAGCTAGCTTTTGAACTTGGTTGAATAACCCCAACTTTTGGTTAGTTATAATTATGTTAAATAAATTTTAAAGTCTTTTAAACCTTCCTTCTTTTACTCAGTCATATTTAATATCTTTAAATATGACTTTATTATTTACCCCCATCCATAATTTATTTTTGATAGTTGCTATTACTAGTGGCTTTAGTATTAAGGCGCAAATTGCCGATATTCCTATAAATCCTAATTCCACCTGGAATGGCGAAGAATCATTAGCAATTGATCCAACAAACCCCAATCATTTGGTGGTGGCTTGGATGAAGTATATTTTTTTACCGGCTCCTGCAAGTGTAATGATTGCCACAAGCACTTCCACCAATGGCGGTTTAACTTGGAGCACACCGATTAATATTCCGCATAATAAACCAGCGTGGACATCGGCCGACCCTACCCTCGCCTTTAAAAACGATGGTACCATCTATTTAGGTTTTATTGATTCTAATAATGCAAAAGATAGCGCGGCAGTATTTGTAACAAAATCAACCAATGGCGGCACTGCATGGGGCCCTTTAAGTAAAGTGGTTGATTTTAATGATAGTCCCGATTTGATATTCGACAGGCCTTGGTTAACCGTTGATAATAGCGGCGGGCCTTATAATGGTTATTTATACATGGCAACCATGAGTTATAAAGCCGATCCGTTACCTCATCATGTGTATTTAACGCGCTCCATTGATGGAGGAACAACGTGGGGTGCACATTTATTGGTAGATAATACAATTCCATTAGGGCCTTCGGTGCAAGCCATGGGAGTTCCAACAGTTTCAAAAGATGGGCGCTTATACATTGCCTATTTATCATATAATCCGGCTCAATCATTATTTCCTCGATTTATTTACGCGCTCTCAACCGATGGTGGAAGTTCGCTTACAAATAGTGTTATCCTCACAGGAGTTGGCACAAGCATTACAAACGATACCTTATTACAATACAGTTATAAATTAGATGCAAATCCAACCAATTCAAATAATCTTGTTTTTTCTTACGTAGATAAATCAAATTCCGATTACGATATTTATTCAGCCAACTCCAATAATGGAGGCATAAATTGGAATACAGCAATTCGCGTGAGTTCGGATGCAATTAATAATGGCAATAACCAAGATATGCTTTGGGCTAATTTTTCTACCACAGGAAAATACGCTGCTACATGGCGCGATAGAAGAGCCAATAGCGGAGCACAAAATCAACCTTATAAAATTTGGGGTTCTTATTCGGGCGATGGCGGAAATTCATTTAGCAGTAATTTTCAGATCTCGCAAACCGACGGGCACTTGCAAATTCCTGTTGATGGTGTTGATTTTTTAGGTTGTGTTTTAAATGATACCATTGTTTATACAAGCTGGGCCGATAAACGCAATACAACAAGCAATCAACTCTTCATTAATAAATTCAAGCTTTCTACTATTACTTCAGTTTCGCAAGAGCAACTTTCTAAAAATGGCATCAAACTCTTCCCAAATCCAAATACCGGCGAGTTTACCATTGAATTTGAAAAAGCTGAGCAACGAAAAATCGAGATTTTAGATATTACAGGTAGAATTGCTTACTCTACAAATTCAAAAAGTACTTCTTACAAAATGGACCAAAAATTAGTTCCAGGCAACTATTTTGTAAGAATAACCGAAAATAGAACCGTAGAAACTTTACCTTTTATAATTGAGTAGTTGATGCAATATTTGAGGTTGCAAAAAAAATCAAAAACCTTAAACTTTTCGTCTTCATTTGTACCCTTTTCATACGACTGCCACGCCCGTGACAGAGGCGATAGCCCAGCGAAGGAAAGCATAAATGCCGTAACGTGGCAAGGCATTTATGCTTTACGAGTTAGCTAAAACCGAAGGCCCGATAAGGCGCATCATACTAAAATTCATTAACGCTTTACCAGGTTTGGCCAAGCAAAACCTTTACAACTGTTCAATACTTCTCTCATTTTGTTAATTCGACTCTCCAACATTTTAATTATTTTAGTAAAAATTAAATAACATGAAAAAACTTTACTTCTTACTTGTACTAAGCGCATTAACGCAAATTTCCAAAGCGCAGGTTCCAACATGTTCTCTTAACCCAACTTTTATTGCGGGTCCTAAAAATGGTGTTTATCCCGACAGCCTTACCAACTTTGTTTCGGGAACAGTTGGGCAAGCATACGTACAAAATATTACCGTAAAAGTTCCTTTAGATACTATTCAAACATTAAAATTTTGTTTTAATCGCGTTGTACTTTCAACACCAACCAATGTGGTTAACTATAACCTTCCTCCGGGATTATTATTTGGCTCGTCAACTGCAGCTGCGGCTAACGGAACAGTTAGCGGTGCTATATCATTAAAATTTCCGGGCAATGCCAATAATTGTGCTAGCATTTACGGTACACCAACTACTGCCGGAACCTACACACTTAAATTGCAAACCGATACATATGCAACTTTGCAAACTATTGGTAATTGTACTCCAAGCCCCAACGTAGCCGGTGGCACAAAATTAAATACTACAGTATTAGGTTATTACATAATCACTATTCTTCCTCCAGCCGGAATTAACGAAGTTGTAAACTCAAAGTCGCTTGAACTTACAAATATTCCAAATCCATTTACCGGAAAAACAATCATAAAATTTAATGTAAAAGATCATAGTTCGATGGATATTAAAATACGTGATGTATTGGGTAAAACTGTTTTTACAGATATTATCAAAACAAAATTTGGCGAAAATACGTTTGAGTTCGACGGTTCAAAATTAAACACCGGAATTTATTTTTATACCATCAGCTACAAAAATTATTCTGAAACCAAACGAATGATCATCGCTTCTAATTAATGAGTTCACAGGCCTTTGAATTACTTATATTAGGAAGCAGTTCTGCTAGCCCCACAGCCGAAAGAAATCAAAGTGCACAGCTCTTGAATATTGCTGAGCGTCATTTTTTAATTGATTGTGGTGAAGCAACACAGATCCAACTAAGAAGATTCAAAGCGCGTTTTCAAAAGATAGATCATATTTTTATTAGTCATTTACATGGCGATCACTTTTTTGGATTGCCCGGCTACCTAAGCAGCATGCATCTTTTAGGCCGTCAACAAGAACTTACCATTTACGCGCCAAAAGAATTGAAAAAAGTATTGGACGTGATTCACGAAGTATCTGAAACAAAATTGAGTTACCCGGTTAAATGGCATTTTACCGATAATAAAAAACAGGAACTACTATTTGAAGATGACAAAGTAGAAGTGTACTCATTCCCATTAAAGCATCGCATTTACTGCACAGGTTTTTTATTTAAAGAAAAACCATACCAACGAAAGATCGATAAATTTTTATTGGAGAAACACGGTGTATCAACGGCTGATATTCATTTATTAAGAGATGGTTTTGACGTTACAAATGATAAAGGCGAAAAAGTTTTGAATACAAAAGTTACCCTTGATCCCCCAAAACCACGAACCTACGCCTACTGCAGCGATACCATTTACGATGAAACATTAGTAGAATTTATAAAAAATGCTGATCTTTTATATCACGAAAGCACGTTTTTAGATGATAAGATTGATCGTGCAAAAATAACGTTTCACTCAACAGCTAAACAAGCGGCTACTATTGCTAAACTTTCTAATGCTAAAAAATTATTGCTAGGTCATTTCTCTGCTCGCTATGGTAATTTAGATCAGTTTGTTGTTGAAGCCAAAGAAGTATTTGATAATTGCTCGCTGGCCATTGAAGGAAAAGTAATTCAGGTGGAGCATTCGGTTTAAGCCACGAATTACACTAGTTTTCACTAATCTTAATTTACTTAGTCGTTCCTCAAAAACTCTGTAAGCCTTGTTTAGGGCTTTGCTTAATGTTTGCGCAACGAGGAGGCTTCGCTTTTTCTGCGCAGACCCCGCAGTGCGACAAACATAGCAAAGGACAAACA